>NZ_JBMNDO010000109.1:0-27293 GCF_052542855.1 Streptomyces sp. SAS_281 | reverse complement strand
CCCCCCCCCCCCCCCCCCCCCCCCCCCCCGGTGCTGCTGTCGTGCTGTCTTGCCGTCCTGCGGGGGGTGTGTCGGGGGTCAGGCGTCGCGGGTGAGCCGGATGGTGTCGCGGTACCACTTGGCGCTGTCCTTGAGCGTCCGCTCCTGCGTGTCGTAGTCGACGCGGACGATGCCGAACCGCTTGTCGTAGCCGTAGGACCACTCGAAGTTGTCCATCAGCGACCAGGCGAAGTAGCCCCGCACGTCGGCCCCTTGGGCGCGGGCGGCGGCGACGGCGGCGATGTGGTCGGCGAGGTAGGTGGTGCGGTCCGCGTCGTGGACCGCGCCGTCCTCGGAGACGGTGTCGTCGAAGGCGGCGCCGTTCTCCGTGATGACCGTCGGGAGGCCGTAGTCGTTCTCCAGGCGGACGAGCAGATCGGTGAGGGCCGTGGGGGTGATCTCCCAGTCCATGGCGGTACGCGGCAGGTCGCGCTCCACCTGCCGGGTGACGGGCAGCCCCTCCGCGTCGGTGGCGGCGCCGTCCTCCGTGACGCCGGAGAACAGCGAGCCCCGGTAGAAGTTGACCCCGAGCACGTCCAACGGAGTCGAGATCGCGGCCAGGTCGCCGTCCTGGACGGGCAGTTCGATGCCCTGGGCGGCGAGGTCGGCGACGATGTCCTCGGGGTAGGCGCCCTTGACGACCGGGTCCAGGTAGAGCCGGGCACCCAGGCCGTCGGCGCGGCGGCACGCCTCGGCGTCCTCGCGGCTGTCGGTCTCCGGGGTGGCGGTGCCCAGGTTGAGGGTGATGCCGAGTTCGAGGTCGTTGCCCCGGGCGGCGGCCTGCTCGCGGAGGTACTGCGAGGCGAGGCCGTGGCCGAGGAGCAGGTGGTGCACGGCGTGGATCGCCTCGCCGAAGTTCTGCCGGCCGGGGGCCTGGCCCCCGTAGGCGTAACCGAGCATCGCGGAGCACCAGGGCTCGTTGAGGGTGGTCCAGTGCTTCACCCGGTCGCCCAGGGCGTCGTAGGCGAGCGCGGCGTATTCGGCGAAGCGGTACGCGGTGTCGCGCACCGGCCAGCCGCCCGCGTCCTCCAGCTCCTGCGGCAGGTCCCAGTGGTAGAGGGTGATCCAGGGGGTGACGCCCTTGGCCTCCAGCTCGTCCACCAGGCGCTTGTAGAAGTCGAGCCCCTTCGGATTGGCGGGGCCCCGGCCGCCCGGCTGGATGCGCGGCCAGGCCAGCGAGAAGCGGTACGTGTCGACGCCGAGGTCCGCGATCAGCTGTACGTCCTCCGGCATGCGGTGGTAGTGGTCGCACGCCACGTCACCGTTCTCCCCGCGGACGACCATGCCCGGCACCCGGCAGTACGTGTCCCAGATGGACGGCGTTCTGCCGTCCTCGGCCGCCGCGCCCTCGATCTGGTACGCGGCGGTCGCGACGCCCCAGCGGAAGCCGGCGGGCAGACCGGGTACGGCCTGGGCCGTGATCTCGCGGGCGTATGCCTGGGGGGTGACGAGGTTCATGGTTCTCCTGTGGTGTGCGTTGCTCGGGGCGGGCCTAGGCGCGGGCGGCGGTGGCGGCCGGGGCCTCGTGGTGGAGCCAGCAGGCCACCGAGCGGGAGCCGTCCGTCCCGGGCGCCGCGAGCACCGGGACGTGGGTGTCGCAGCCCTCGACCCTCTTGGCGCAGCGGGGGTGGAAGGCGCAGCCGGTGGGCATCGCCGAGAGGTGCGGGGGCGAGCCCGGGATGCCGCTGAGTTCGCGGCGGGGTCCGTGCAGCGCGGGGAAGGAGTGCAGCAGCCCGGCGCTGTACGGGTGGTGGGGGTCGCGGTAGATCTCGTCGGCGCCTGCCTCCTCCACGATCCGGCCGCCGTACATGATCGCGATCCGGTCGGAGAACTCGATCAGCAGCGAGATGTCATGGGTGATGAAGACGACCGAGAACCCCAGCTCCTCGCGGAGGCGGACCAGCTGGCGCAGGATCTGCCGCTGCATGACCACGTCGAGCGCGGTCGTCGGCTCGTCCATGATGACGATCTCGGGTTCCAGGGCGAGCGCCATCGCGATCATCACGCGCTGGCGCATGCCGCCGGACAGCTGGTGCGGGTAGGCGCCGAGCCGGTCGGGGGAGATCCCGACGAGGCTGAGGAGTTCCCGGGCCCGGGCGGTGCGGTCGGCCTTCCTCATCTCCGGGCGGTGCGCCTGGAGTACGTCGGTGAGCTGGGCGTGGACCGTGTAGACGGGGTTCAGCGAGTTCATCGCGCCCTGGAAGACGATGGACAGCTCCTGCCAGCGGAAGGCGCGCAGCTGGGCCGCCGACATCGCGAGCAGGTCCATGGCCCTGCCGTCGCGCCCGTGGTAGTGGACCTCGCCGCCGGTGATGACGCCGGGCGGGGAGAGGAGCCGGGTGACCGCGTAGGCCAGGGTGGACTTGCCGGAGCCGGACTCGCCCGCGAGGCCGAGGACTTCGCCCCGGTGCAGGGTGAGGTCGATGTCGCGCAGGGCGTGCACGGCGTCGGCGCCGGTCCCGTAGTCCACGTTGAGGCCGCTGATGGTGAGGACGGGCTCGCTCATGAGCGGGTCTCCTTGTGGCGCTGGGTGCCGGTGCCGGGACGGGCCACCGGGGTGAAGCCGACGCGCATCCTGACCTTGCGGGAGCCGCCGGTCTCGGTGCGCAGTCGCGGGTTGACGAACTCGTCGATGCCGAAGTTGATCAGGGCGAGGGACATGCCGAGCAGGGCGATGCAGAGCCCGGCCGGGACGAACCACCACCAGGCGCCCTGGGCCAGTGCCTGGCTGGACTGCGCCCAGAACAGGACGGTCCCCCAGTTCCAGTTGGAGATGTCGGCGACACCGATGAAGGCGAGGGTGATCTCGGAGAGGATCGCGAAGATGACCGTGCCGACGAAGCCGGAGGCGATGACGGCGGTGAGGTTCGGCATCACCTCGAAGAGGATGATCCGCCAGGTCGGCTCGCCCGTGGCGCGGGCCGCCTCCACGTAGTCGCGGCGGCGCAGCGACAGGGTCTGGGCGCGCAGGACGCGGGCGCCCCAGGCCCAGGAGGTGAGCGCGATGACGAAGGCGATGAGCAGGTCGCCGGCGTCCGTGACGAAGCTGGCGATGATGATGATCAGCGGCAGCCCGGGGATGACCAGGAAGACGTTGGACAGCAGCGACAGCGCCTCGTCGGCCAGCCCGCCGAGGAAGCCGGCGGTGACGCCGATCAGCACCGACAGGACGGTGGCGAGGATGCCGGCGACGAAGCCGACGACGAGCACGCCCCGGGTGCCGACGAGGATCTGCGAGAGCACGTCCTGACCGGTCTGCGTGGTGCCGAACCAGTGCGAACCGGAGGGGGCCTCCAACAGGTCCTGGCTCATCGCGCTGGGGTCGTACGGGGCTATCCACGGGCCGATGATCGCGATCAGCACGAAGAAGAGCAGGATGCCCAGTCCGATGACGGTCTTCCGGCCGCGCAGGAACCGGAACTTGCGCTTGCTCGCTGCCGGGGTTTCGGTGGCGTCGAGTACGGCGACCTCGGATGCGGTGACGGCCACAGCCCTACGCCTCCCTTCGGGTACGGGGGTCGAGGAGCATGTAGAGGATGTCGGCGATGAGGTTCGCCGCGAGGACGGAGAGCGTGATGATGAGGAAGATGCCCTGCATGAGGGGGTAGTCCTTGGCGCCCACGCCCTGGAAGAGCTGGTAGCCGATGCCCGGGTAGGAGAAGACCATCTCCACCAGGAGCGTGCCGCCGACGATGAAGCCGAGCGAGAGGGCGAACCCGGAGATGTTGGGCAGGATCGCGTTGCGTGCCGCGTAACCGAACATCACCCGGCGCTCCGAGAGGCCCTTGGCCTGGGCGACCATGACGTAGTCCTCGCTGGACACCGTCACCATCATGTTCCGCATGCCGAGGATCCAGCCGGCGATCGCGCTGAGGACGATCGTGAAGCCGGGCAGCACCCCGTGGTAGAGCGCGCTGGAGATGAACGGCCAGTCGAAGGCGGGCACCAGCGAGTTGTCGTAGCCGCCGTCGGCCGGGAAGAGCGGCCACTTCACGGCGAACAGCGAGATCGCGATGAGCCCGAGCCAGAAGTACGGGATGGACGAGATGAACGTGGTGACGGGCAGCAGGCTGTCCATCCAGGAGCCGCGCCGCCAGCCCGTGAAGACCCCGATACCGGTGCCGAGCAGGAAGCTGATCAGCGTGGTGATGCCGACGAGCGCCAGCGTCCAGGGCAGCGACTGCGCGATGACCTCGCTGACCGGGGTCGGGAAGAAGGTGAACGAGAGGCCGAGGTCGCCGTGGAACAGGTGCGCCCAGTAGTCGGTGTACTGCTCCCAGACCGACTGCTTCTTGTCGAGGCCGAAGAGGGCCTTCAGCGAGTCGATGGCGCTGGTGTCCAGCTGGCCCTGGAAGCGGGCCATGAGTGCCTGGACCGGATCGCCGGGCATCAGCCGCGGGATGAGGAAGTTGATCGTGATCGCGGCCCAGGCCGTGACCAGGTAGAAGGCGAGCCGTTGGAGCAGGAACTTCACTTCGCAGCCTCCTTCTCGTGGTCGTCGGTGCGGGTGCCGGTGCCGTCGTAGAGCCAGCAGGCCGCCCACTGGCCGCCGGCCAGGTCGAACCGGGGCGGCAGCTCGGTGCGGCAGCGCTCCATCGCCTTGGGGCAGCGGGGGTGGAAGCGGCAGCCGGCGGGCGGGTCGATGAGCGACGGGGGCTCACCGGTGCCGTTGTCCTGCGGCTCCTCCTCGTCGCCCGCCCGGTCGGGGTGCGGCGCGGAGGCGATGAGCAGCTGGGTGTAGGGGTGTGCGGGGCGCTGGGTGACGGTCTCGCTGTCACCGCCCTCGACGATGCGGCCCGCGTACATCACCAGGGTGGTGTCCGCGAAGTAGCGGGCGGACGCGATGTCGTGGGTGATGTAGAGGATCGCGAGGTGGAGCCGGTCCTTGAGGTCCTTGAGCAGGTTGAGCACCCCGAGCCGGATGGACACGTCCAGCATCGAGACCGGCTCGTCGGCCAGCAGGACCTGGGGGTCGGCGCCGAGCGCGCGGGCGATGGCCACGCGCTGGCGCTGACCGCCCGACAGCTCGTGCGGGAACTTGTCCAGGTACTGATGAGGAGGAGTCAGCTGGACGCGGTTCAGCAGAGCGGTCAGGTTCTGTTCCAGTTCCGCCTCGCCGCTGCCCGCCCGGCCGTGGATCTTCAGCGACCGGGTCAGGTGGTAGCGCACGGTGTGCACGGGGTTCAGCGAGGCGAACGGGTCCTGGAAGATGAGCTGGACCCGGCGTACGTAACTGCGGAAGGACCGGCCACGTCCGGCCTTCACCGGCTGCCCGCCCAGGTGGATCTCGCCCGAGGTGAGCGGATACAGCTGCGCGAGCAGTCTGGCGACGGTGGACTTCCCGGAGCCCGACTCCCCCACCAGTGCCGTGACGGTGCCGCGCCGCAGTCGCAGCGAGACGTCGTCCACGGCGTGGACGGTACGGCGCGTGCGCGCGAGGAGGTCGCGGGCGTTGCGCCGCACGGCGAAGTGCTTGGTGACTCCGCGTGCTTCGAGCACGATGTGGTTGTTCTCTGGCTGTTCAGACATGGCCGGTACCTGATCCCTGCGTACTACTTGGCGGGCTTGAGATTCAGCACGACTTCCAGCGAGGTGCGCTGGGTGTGCTGCGGGTCCGCGTACGGGTTGTCCTCGGTGGGCCAGCCCACCCAGTTCTTCGTGGAGTACTCCGCCCCGACGGGCGCGGCCGCGGTCGGGACCATCGGCGCCTGCTCGACCATGATCTTCTGGAGGGTGTTCATCGCCTCGTTGCGGGCGGTGTCCGTGGTGGCCTGCGCGAAGTCCTTCAGCGCCTCGGTCGCCTCGGTGCTCTTGAAGCGGCCGAAGTTGCCGGACTGGGACGGCTTGCCGATGGGCTGGAGCAGGGCCCCGTCCATGATGTTCTGGTACATGTCGTACGGGGTGGCGCCGCTGTTGGTCCAGTGCAGGGTGGCGTCGAAGTTGCCGTTGGCGACGTCCGCGCCCCAGGCGTCCGCGGTCTGCGTCTTGACCTTGGCGTCGATGCCGATCTTCTTGATGTTGTCCTTGATGATCGACAGGCCGGTGATGTAGTCGTTCCAGCCGGCCGGGTCGGTGAAGGTGAGCTTCACCGGCTTGCCGTCCGGGTCCTTGAGGACGCCGCCGCTGAGCGTGAAGCCGGCCTTCTCCAGGACCTCCTTGGCGCCCTCGACGTCCGGCGTGGTGGTGGCCTTCTTGTAGTCCGGGGCGATGAAGGACTCACCGGCCGGCAGCGGGATGCCGGTGGGGTTGGTGATCTCCGGGTAGAGCGTCGCCTCGGCCTGGGTGTAGATGGCCTTGCGGTCGATGACCATCGCCATGGCCTTGCGGAGCGCCGGGTTGTCGAACGGCTTGCGGGTGGTGTTGAACCAGAGGCCGTGGATGCCGAGGCCGGAGGGGAACCACAGCTTGTGGTTCTTCGGGTCCTTGTCGATGAACAGCTTCTTGAAGTCCGGCATGAAGACGAACGACCACTCCAGCTTGCCGCTGGCCAGCGCGGTGGTCGCCGCGTTGTTGTCGTTGTACGTGCTGTAACGCAGCTCCTTGACCTTGGTCGACCCCTTCCAGTAGGTCGGCGTCGCGGTCAGCGTGGTGGTCTGCGGCGTGAAGGTCTTCAGCTTGTACGGGCCCGAGCCGACGGGGTTCCGGTTCGGCCAGGTCTCCGGGTTGTCGACCTTCTCCCAGATGTGCTTGGGCACGATGTACTGCTGGAGGATCTTGTTCTGGTTGACGTACTGCGAGGCGTTGAAGGTCAGGATGACCTTCTTGTCCTTGACCTCGACGCCGCCCCACTGGATGCCGTCGGCGTTGAGGGCCGGGTGCTTCTTCAGCAGGTTGAAGGTGTACGCCACGTCGTCGGCGGTCAGCGGCTTGCCGTCGGCCCACTTGGCGCGCTCGTCGATGGTGAGGGTGACCTTCGTGAAGTTGAGGTCCCACTTCCAGTCGGTCGCCAGCCACGGGTCGGGCTTCTCGGCGGGCCGGATCTGGCTCACCATCGCCAGCGGCTCGTAGATCATCCAGCGGTAGCCGAGGGTGGCGCCGGCCGAGGTGTTGAGGAACGGGTTGCTGTTGTTCGTCTGCGGCCCGTCCGGCTTGCCGATGTTCAGGACGCCCGAAGCGGCACCGCCGCTGTTCTTGTCGTGGTTCGAGTTGGCCGAGGAACAGCCTGCGGCGAGGGCGACCACCGCGGTGACGGCCGCGGCGGCTCTCAGCGTGTGACGGCGTGCGGACATAACGACTCCAGGAGGGACTGGCGGGTCAGCGGATTCCGGAAACGGGCAGCGCGGGGCGCGCGCCTTGGTACGGGCGTTGCACGTGCGGTGGTGCGGGTGCGGCGTGGGTTTGGGGGTGCCCTTGTCCGCTAGGTCGTGTCACCTGACTGCCGTCGTCGCCCGGAGGGCGGCCGGGCGGCGTCCGGTGCGTGCGATCGCAAGGCGCCGGAGAGCCCTGGCAGCTCCGCTACGAGGACTCTTCGGCGATGCCGCGAGCGCGCGTGCCAGACGTCGCCCGGCAGGCGGCAGTCAGGTGACACGACCTGGGGGCGCCGAGTGGCGCACGACCAGTTCGGTGGGGAGCACGACCGGGGTGTCCGGTGCGAGCGTGCCGCCCAGGTGGGAGAGGAGCATCCGTGCGGCCGTCTCACCCATCTGCCGGGTGGGCTGGCGCACGGTGGTCAGGGGCGGTTCGGTGTGCTCGGACATCGGGATGTCGTCGAAGCCGACGACCGCGATGTCACCGGGCACGGTCTTCCCGGCGGCGCGCAACGCCCGCAGCACACCTGCCGCGGTGATGTCGTTGTGCGCGAAGACCGAGTCGAACTCCGTGCCCGAGGCGAGGAGTTGTTCCACGGCGAGCCGGCCGGAGCGTTCGGTGAAGTCCCCCAGGACGACGAGGTCCGTGGGGAGGACCGAGACGAACCCGGCCGTCCGGTCGCGTACGCAGCCGAAGTGCTCGGGGCCGGTGATCACGACGGGCCTGGTGCGACCGGCGTCCCGCAGATGGCGGGCGGCCGACGCGCCTCCTTCGTGGTTGGTGGTCACGACGGAGGGGAATTCGGGGTGGTGGCCGCGATCGTCGATGAGCACGATCGGCAGGCCGTCGCGGTGCAGTTCGGTGAGGTGGTCGAGGGTGTTCTCCGGTTCCACCACCACCAGGCCGTCGAAGGCCCGGGCCGACACCTGGCTGGTGAAGCGCTCCACGGACTCGGCCCCGCGGTTGCAGGTGAACAGCAGCAGTCCGTAGTCGGCCGCCTCGACGGTGTCGACCACGCCCTGGAGCAGTTCGCCCATCCAGGGCCAGGTCAGCGAGGGCACCAGCATGCCGACCGTGCGGCTGCTGCCGCGGGCCAGGCCGACGGCGCCGGAGCTGGGGACGTAACCGAGCTGTGCGATCACTTCGCGAACACGCGCGGCCGTCGAACCGTCCACCTCGCCCTTGGTGTTGATGACCCGGGAGACGGTCGTCTTGCTGACGCCGGCCTCGCGGGCGACATCAGCGATGGTGACGCGCATCGGGGGCCTCCAGGACACAACGGGACAGAGGGAACGGCCGTGACGGCCATGGATGGAACCGGTACCGCAACCGGTTCCGGAACCGGTACCGGCGTTGGTGGCGTGAGTTAACCCCGCTGGAACACAGCCGTCAATACTTCACGTCGAGATTGGTCCGTACCCATCTGATAACGAGGAGAACACGGCCCTTTCGTTCAATTCCTGAACGCACAGAGACCTCTTGACGCGGGCGCCCCGGATCCCGTTCACTCGGTGCCCGTACGGGGCCGTGCACGCGAACGCCCCCGCCCGCCCTGCCGGTTGAGGCGGGCGGACGGGGGCGGGCGGGTACGGGCGGAGACCCTCGGGGTCAGTCCGTCGGTTCGACGCCGGCGCGCAGCAGACCGTACGTGTACGCGTCCTCCAGCGCCTGCCAGGACGCGGAGATGATGTTCTCGGCGACCCCGACGGTCGACCACTCGGCGGTCCCGTCGCCGGTGGTGATCAGTACGCGGGTGGTGGAGTCGGTGCCGGTGCGGCCTTCCAGGATGCGGACCTTGTAGTCGGTCAGCTCCAGCTTGGCGAGCTGCGGGTAGATCCGTTCCAGGGCCACGCGCAGCGCCCGGTCCAGGGCGTTGACCGGGCCGTTGCCCTCGGCGGTGGCGACGATCCGCTCGCCCTTGGCCCACAGCTTCACGGTCGCCTCGTTGGCGTGGGTGCCGTCGGGGCGGTCCTCCACGATCGCCCGCCAGGACTCGGTACGGAAGTAGCGCCGCACCCGGCCCTCGGCCTCGGCGCGCAGCAGCAGTTCGAAGGAGGCGTCGGCGGCCTCGTACGTGTAGCCCTTGAGCTCGCGCTCCTTGACCCGTGCCACGACCCGGGCGACCAGCTCCCGGTCGCCCCCGAGGTCGATGCCGAGCTCGTCGCTCTTCAGCTCGATGGAGGCCCGCCCGGCCATGTCGGACACCAGCATCCGCATGGTGTTGCCGACCAGGGCGGGGTCGATGTGCTGGTAGAGGTCCGGGTCGACCTTGATCGCGGAGGCGTGCAGCCCGGCCTTGTGCGCGAAGGCCGAGACGCCGACGTACGGCTGGTGCGTGGAGGGGGTCAGGTTGACCACCTCGGCGATGGCGTGCGAGACGCGGGTCATGTCGGCGAGGGCGCCGTCCGGGAGGACCCGCTTGCCGTACTTGAGCTCCAGCGCGGCGACGACCGGGAAGAGGTTGGCGTTGCCCACGCGCTCGCCGTAGCCGTTGGCGGTGCACTGGACGTGCGTGGCGCCCGCGTCGACGGCGGCGAGGGTGTTGGCGACGGCACAGCCCGTGTCGTCCTGGGCGTGGATGCCGAGCCGTGCGCCGGTGTCGGCGAGGACCGTGGAGACGACGGCCTGGATCTGGGCCGGGAGCATCCCGCCGTTGGTGTCGCAGAGGATGACCACGTCGGCGCCGGCCTCGGCGGCGGCCTTGACGACGGCCTTGGCGTACTCGGGGTTGGCGCGGTATCCGTCGAAGAAGTGCTCGCAGTCCACGAAGACCCGGCGGCCCTGCTCGCGGAGGTGGGAGACGGTGTCGCGGACCATCTCCAGGTTCTCCTCCAGAGTGGTGCGCAGGGCCAGCTCGACGTGGCGGTCGTGGGACTTGGCGACCAGCGTGATCACCGGGGCGCCGGACTCCAGCAACGCCTTGACCTGCGGATCCTCGGCGGCGGCGCCGCCCGCCCTGCGGGTCGCGCCGAAGGCGACCAGCTCGGCGTTCTTGAACTGGATCTCCTGGCGGGCGCGGGCGAAGAACTCGGTGTCGCGCGGGTTGGCGCCGGGCCATCCGCCCTCGATGAAGCCGACGCCGAACTCGTCCAGGTGCCGGGCGATGGTCAGTTTGTCGGCGACCGTCAGGTTGATGCCTTCACGCTGTGAACCGTCGCGCAGCGTGGTGTCGAAGACATGGAAGCTGTCGTCGGTGGGCTTGGCCTCGGTGGTCATTGCTGGTCTGACTCCTGTCGGATGAGTGGATCCGGACGATCTGGCTCCACTTGCCCCCATCATCCCGTGCGCCGTGTGCCCGGCCGAGGTGGAGGCCGGAAAACAAAAAACCCCTCGCGGGTGCGAGAGGTCTGCGCGCGGGTCTGGGGCACGGTGGCCGTGCCGTACGTGGTGGTACGGGACGGTCACTGCGGACCGGCGCGCCTGCTGCCAATAATCATGACGAACGAGGACACGGAAGCAGTCTGGCACAAGGACCGCCGCCGTGAACCGCCCGTCTCAGGATGCGGGCGTGGGGGGGGCCCCCGGCGAGACACCGGGGGCCCTCCTCACGGGGTGTTACGCCAGGGAGTGCATCCAGCCGTGGGTGTCCTCGGCGGTGCCGCGCTGGATGTCGAGCAGGCGCTCGCGCAGCTTGAGGGTGACCGGGCCGGGCGTGCCGTCGCCCTGGGTCCACTCGCCGCCCGCGCTCTTCACCGTACCGACGGGGGTGATGACGGCGGCGGTGCCGCAGGCGAAGACCTCGGTGAGGGTGCCGGCGGCGGTGTCCTCGCGCCACTGGTCGATGGAGACGCGGGACTCCTCGGAGGTGTAGCCGAGGTCACCGGCCAGCTTGAGGAGCGAGTCCCGGGTGATGCCGGCGAGCAGGGAGCCGGTGAGGGACGGGGTGACGATCCTGTCCCCGTACACGAAGTAGAGGTTCATGCCGCCCAGCTCCTCCACCCACTTGTGCTCGACGGCGTCGAGGTAGGCGACCTGGTCGCAGCCCTTGGCGGCGGCCTCGGCCTGGGCGAGGAGGGAGGCGGCGTAGTTGCCGCCGGTCTTGGCGTCGCCCATGCCGCCGGGGACGGCGCGGACCCGGTCCTCGGAGAGCCAGATGGAGACGGGCTTCACACCGCCGGGGAAGTAGGCACCGGCCGGCGAGGCGATGACCAGGAACAGGTACTCGTTGGACGGCCGGACGCCGAGGCCGACCTCGGTCGCGATCATGAAGGGGCGCAGGTACAGGGACTCCTCGCCGCCGTGGGCCGGGACCCAGGCCGCGTCCTGCTGGACGAGCGCGTCACAGGCCGCCACGAACGTCTCGACGGGCAGCTCCGGCATGGCGAGGCGTCGGGCGGAGGAGCGGAAGCGCTCGCCGTTGGCCTCGGGGCGGAAGGTGGCGACGGAGCCGTCCGGCTGGCGGTACGCCTTCAGGCCCTCGAAGATCTCCTGGCCGTAGTGGAGCGTCATGTTGGCCGGGTCCATCGACAGCGGCGCGTACGGCACGAGCTGGGCGTCGTGCCAGCCGCGGCCTTCGGTCCACTTGATCGTCACCATGTGGTCGGTGAAGTAGCGGCCGAATCCGGGCTGGGCCAGGATCGCCTCGCGCTCCGCGTCGGACAGCGGGTTCGAGGAGGGCTTGAGCTCGATCGTGGTCGTCATGAGTGCGTGTCCTTCACCGTGATGTGTGTGTAGGACCGCGTGCACGCCTTCAGGTGCTAGGACGTCCGAGCTTCGCAGCGAGCCACGGCCCCGTTCGATTATTGCTCGAAGGCTGCCGTGCACGAAATGGCGTGAATGCGGTCCAGGGTTCGATGGTGACACCCGGGGCCGCACAGGAGAAGCCGCCGGGTGCGTCTGCGACCCGGCGGCTTCGTGGTGGAGTCGTCGGATCAGCCCGCTACGCGTACCGCGAGGGCGTCGCCGATCTCGTCGGTCGTACGGGCGGTCCCTCCCCCGGAGCCCGAAAGGCCCGGGAGGTGCCCCCCTCGCTCCGCGAGGTCGGCGGAGACGGCGTCCTCGATGCGCACGGCCTCGGCCTCGTAGCCGAGGTGGCGCAGCAGGAGGGCGACGGAGAGGATCGTGGCGGTCGGGTCGGCCTTGCCCTGCCCCGCGATGTCGGGGGCGGAGCCGTGGACCGGCTCGAACATCGACGGGAAGGCACCCGTCGGGTTGATGTTGCCGGAGGCGGCCAGGCCGATGCCGCCGGAGACGGCCGCGGCGAGGTCGGTGAGGATGTCGCCGAAGAGGTTGTCGGTGACGATGACGTCGAAGCGCTCCGGCTGCGTGACGAAGAAGATCGTCGCGGCGTCGACGTGCAGGTAATCGGTGGTGACCTGCGGGTACTCCGCGGCGACCTTGTCGAAGATGTTCTTCCACAGGCTGCCCGCGTAGACCAGGACGTTGTTCTTGTGGACCAGCGTCAGCTTCTTGCGGGGGCGGGCGGCGGCACGCTCGAAGGCGTCCCGGACGACCCGCTCGACGCCGAAGGCGGTGTTGAGGCTGACCTCGGTGGCGACCTCGTGCTCCGTGCCGGTGCGCAGCGAGCCGCCGTTGCCGGTGTACGGGCCCTCGGTGCCCTCGCGGACGACGACGAAGTCGATGTCCGGGCGGCCGGCGAGCGGGGTCTCGGTGTTCGGGAAGAGCTTCGACGGCCGCAGGTTGATGAAGTGGTCGAAGGCGAAGCGCAGCTTCAGCAGCAGCCCCCGCTCCAGGACGCCGGAGGGCACGGACGGGTCACCGATCGCGCCGAGCAGGATGGCGTCGTGCCCCTTGAGGGCGTCGAGCTCCGCGTCGGGAAGGGTCTCACCGGTACGGTGCCAGCGCTGGGCGCCAAGGTCGTACTCCTTGGTCTCCAGCTTCACATCCTGCGGGAGAACAGCGTTGAGGACCTTGAGGCCCTGGGCCACGACCTCCTGGCCGATACCGTCACCGGGGATCACTGCGAGATTGATGCTGCGAGACATGGTGGCACCCTACTGCTCGTCCCACCCCATGACACGCGCCGTCCACCATACGGACACATGATCATCTGTACGTGTACCGTTCACCTATTCGACGGTGTGCCGTCGGGCGGGCGGTGGAGGTTGTCGTCCATGGACCTCCCCCGCTTCGGCATCCCCGAGAAGCTCGCCGGCCGCATGACCATGGCCGAGCAGCACGACTACCTCCGCACCCGGCTCACCCGCCGCGGGGCGCTGCGCACCGGCGTGGCGACCGCGGCCGTGGCCGGCGCCGGGATCGGCCTCGCCTCCTCCCCCGCGTACGCGGCGCCCACCGTCCTCACCTCGCGCAGCACCACGCGGGTCGACGGCGCGCTGGTCGCACCCTTCGGCCGGCACCTGGCGTACGGGGCGGACCCGAGGACGCGGATGGCGGTCTCCTGGCAGGTGCCGTTCGCGGTGCGCCGCCCGTACATCCGCATCGGTCTCGAGCCGTGGGCGCTGAGCCGGCGGATCGACGCGGAGGTGCGCCACCTGACGACGCCCCGGCTGAACGACGGCAGGATCGCGGCGGCCGAGCAGTTCTACGTCCACGCGTCCCTGGAGCGGCTGAAGCCCGGCACCACGTACTACTACGGCGTCGGCCACGAGGGCTTCGACCCGGCGGACGCGCGCAACCTGAGCACGCTCGGCACCTTCACCACCGCACCGGCACGGGCGGAGAACTTCACGTTCACCGCCTTCGGCGACCAGGGCGTCAGCTACCACGCGCTCGGCAACGACCAGCTGATCCTGGGCCAGAACCCGGCCTTCCACCTGCACGCCGGGGACATCTGCTACGCGGACCCGTCGGGCTCCGGGCAGACCACCGACACCTATGACGCGCGGACCTGGGACCAGTTCCTCGCGCAGACGGAGACGGTCGCCAAGACCGTGCCGTGGATGGTGACGACCGGCAACCACGACATGGAGGCGTGGTACTCGCCGGACGGCTACGGCGGCCAGAACGCGCGCTGGACCCTGCCGGACAACGGTCCGGACCCCGTCAACCAGCCCGGTGCCTATTCCTTCGTCCACGGCAACGTGGGCGTGATCGCGCTCGACGCCAACGACGTCAGCTACGAGATCCCGGCCAACTTCGGCATCAGCGGCGGCCGGCAGACCCGCTGGCTGGACCGGCGCCTCGGCGAGCTCCGGGCCCGCCGGGACATCGACTTCCTGGTGGTCTTCTTCCACCACTGCGCCTTCTCCACGACCAACGCGCACGCCTCGGACGGCGGGGTGCGGGAGGCCTGGGTGCCGCTCTTCGAGAAGCACCGGGTGGACCTGGTCATCAACGGGCACAACCACGTCTACGAGCGCACCGACGCGATCCTGGGGAACGCCGTCGGGCGACCGGTGCCGATCGGCGAGCGGACCGACCCCCGCCGGGACGGCATCGTCTACGTCACGGCGGGCGGCGCGGGCAAGGCGCTGTACGACTTCCCGGTGCCCGACAGCTACGAGGGGCACGTCGCGGACCTGGAGAGCGTGGACACGTACCACGTGGCCAAGGGCCGCGTGAAGGCCGCCGAGACCGTGGAGTGGTCGCGGGTGCGGTACACCGGCTTCTCGTTCCTCGCGGTGGAGGTGGAGACCGGACGGCACCCCCGGATGAAGGTCACCGCGCTCGCCGAGTCGGGCGAACGCGTCGACCACTTCGAGATCAGCCGCGGCTAGGGCTGTCCCGCAATTCCTGGTGGATCAGCGCGCGGCGTCGGATGCGGTGCATGGCAAGGCGGAGAGGCGCCCGCATACCGGACGTATTCGGGCTTTTCGACAACGCGGCGAGGTGCCGTGGCTGTCGTCGTGCGCCCGCCGGGAATTGCGGGACAAGCCTCGGGGCCGGTCAGTGACCGGTGGAGCCGCCGTTGTCCCTGCGGTCGAGGGCGCGCTGCAGGGCGGCGGCGGCAGCCTGCCGCTCCGACTCGGTCGGGCGGTGGGCGTGACGGACGCGGCGGCGGGTGGTGGTCTCGGCCATGGTGGATCGACTCCTTGAGATCGCGAGGATTTCGAGATCGAACAGCGTGGGGTGATGTCGAGATCGTTGATTTCGAGGCGCCGGAAGGGGCGGGGAACGGACGCCGCAGGGGTTGCCTGCGCAGGGGCGCGCGCTCTCGACCGCCAGTCGCTTGATCTAGCGAGACGTTCGGCTTCTACAAAGTTAGAGCAGCCGGGCCGGTCTGTCTCCACAATTACTCGGACTTCCTACTATCTGAGACGGAGGTTTGCGCCGGCCCACCCGCCGCTCACTCCCAGCTCACCCTCCGCTCCCCCTCAGCTCCCTGATCAGGGCCCGGACGGCCGCGGATCGTGCCAGTTCAGGGGTGGTGACATAGCCCACGGAGCGGGTCGGGCGCTCCGGTCCGAGAGCGGTGATCCCGACCGAGTCGGGTGCTCCGCACAGGGACAGTCCGGGCATGATCGCCATACCGAGACCGGCGGACACCATCGAGAGCACCGCTCCGTCGTCCTCCGCCTCCACGGTCGCCTGCGGGATCCAGTCCTGCGCCGCCCACCACTCCCGCGTGTACGAGGTGCAGTTCTCCGCCCAGTCGAGCAGCGGGAGCGTCCGGGGCGCCGGATGACCGGCCGGGTGCACGAGGGCGTACTCCTCCTCCCGCAGCACTCCCCCGACCAGCTCGTCCGGCACCGGTGAGGACCCGCCCACCGTCGCGATCCCCAGATCGGCGCGCCCGTCCAGGACCTCGCCCGCCGTGCCCCGCCCCAGCTCGCGCACCACCCGCACCACCGGCTCGATCCCCGGGTGCCGGGTCCGCAGCCGTTCCAGTGCGGGCGGCAGCAGATGCAGGGCGGCGCTGCGGAAGGCCGCGATCCGCAGCGGCCCTGCCGGGATGGCGGCCGCCCCGGGTCCGGCCGCCGCCGCCCGCGCCTCGACGCCCATCACCTCCAGCAGCCGCAGCACGCGCCGGGCGTACCCGAGGGTGCTCGTGCCCGCCGCGGTGGGCATGGCACCCTTGCGGCCCCGTTCGAAGAGGACCGCGCCGATCCTGCGCTCGGTGGTGCGGATCGCGTGGGAGACGGCGGACTGCGTCATGCCCAGGGCCGCGGCGGCGCCGGAGAAGCTGCCCGCACTCTCGACGGCGAGCAGGATGCGCAGCTCGTGCGGGGTCGGGTCGGCCATCGTGCGGGTCCCCCTCGTTCCATGAACGCCGTTCATGGAAACGGCCTTTCCATCGACGCAACCCCCTGCCGGGCCGGAAAGTTCCTCCCTACGGTCGCTGCCATGACGACGACACGCACCGCCCGCACCTTCCACCTCACCGCCCGCCCCACGGGCTTCCCCACCCCGGACCTCTTCACCCTCACCGAGTCACCGGTGCCCGAAACCGCCCCCGGACAGGCACTGGTGGAGAACCTCTACCTCTCCGTGGACCCGTACCACCGCGAGGAGATGGACGGCGGCTGGGAGCTGGGCGCCCCGCTGGAGGGCCGTGCCGTCGGCCGGGTCACCGCCTCCCGCGACCCGGGCCTCGCGGAGGGCGACCTCGTCTTCCACCGGCAGGGCTGGCGCACCCACGCCCTGGTCACCGCCGGCACCGACGGCACCCGCCGCCTCCCGTCGTACGAGGGGGTGCCGCTCACCGCCCACCTCTCGATCCTCGGCGGCACGGGCCTCACCGCCTACGCGGCCCTGACCCGTGTCCTGGAACTCCGCCCGGGCCAGGACCTCTTCGTCTCCGCCGCAGCGGGCGGGGTGGGTACCGCGGTGGGCCGGATCGCCCGGCTGCTCGGCGCCGGCCGGATCATCGGCAGCGCGGGCTCGGCCGCCAAAGTCGCCCGGCTCACCGGGGAGCTCGGCTTCGACGCGGCGTTCGACTACCACGACGGGCCGGTCGGCGAGCTGCTGGCGAAGGCCGCGCCGGACGGGATCGAGGCCGCCGTCGACAACGTGGGCGGCGACCACCTGGAGGGCGTCATCTCCGCGATGCGCGATTTCGGCCGCATCGCCTGGGTCGGCGCCATCGCCCAGTACCACTCGGCGCACACGCCGCCGCCCGCCCCGCGCAACCTGTTCGACGTGGTCGGCAAGAGCCTGCGCCTCGAAGGTGTCCTCGTCCGCAACCACCGCGATGCGCAGGACGAGTTGGAGGCGCTGCTGGTGCCGCATCTGCGCAGCGGCGGGATCACCCCGGACGTCACGGTCGTGGACGGCTTCGAGCGGACCGTGGACGGCTTCCTGGGCATGCTGCGCGGCGAGAACACCGGGAAGATGCTGATCCGCACGGCCGCGTAGGGCCGGGCCGCGCGCGTACTCAGGCGTACTTGAGTACCCGGGCCGTGTCGAAAGAACGTGCGGCGCACGAGAGTTGCAGCCATGAACGGCCTCTACGCTCTCAAGCCCTGGTACGCGGACCGGCTCTCCGGCGTCCGCGCCTCGCTGGTCCGCCGTGAGGTGTCGCCCGACACCCTCACCGCCGCCGGGGTGGCCGCCGCGGCCGGTGCCGCCGCCTCCCTGGCCTGGCTGCCCGCCCCGGTCGCCGCCCTGCCGGTCGCCGTCCTGCTCGCGGCCCGGCTCGCCTTCGCCAACCTGGACGGGGCGCTCGCCCGGGACACCGGCCGCGCCACCCGGCGCGGCGCCGTCCTCAACGAGCTGGGCGACCGGGTCGCCGACCTGGTCGTGCTCGCCGGCTTCCTGACGCTCGCCCCGCTCTGGCTGGTCGCGCTGGCCGGTCTCGCGGCCACGCTGCCCTCCTGGGTGTCGCTGGCCGGGGCAGCCGCCGGGGCGCCCCGCCGCAACGGCGGCCCGGTCGGCAAGACCGAGCGCTGCCTGCTCGTCGTGATCGCCGCCGCGAGCGGCTGGGCCGTCCCGGTGCTGGCCGTGATCGCCGTCGGCTCCCTGCTCACCGCCGCCCTCCGGCTGGCCGGCCTCTGGCGGGAGCCGGCATGAGCGCCGTACTGATCGCCGAGGAGGCCGCCGTCCGCGCGGTGCCGCTGGTCGCGGGGGTGCTGGGCGCGGGCGGGGTCGCCGTCGCGGTGCTGCCCGCGCGGGTCCGGATGCGCGCCGAGCTGCGCAGGCGGTGGCGGACCTGGGCCGTGGTCGCGCCGGTCTTCCTGGGCGCGTTCTTCCTGGGCGGCGGCGGCACGTACGCGCTGGCCGCCGGGCTCGGCGTGGTCGCGGCCGGCGAGTACGCCCGGATGGCGGGCCTGCGCCGGGGCGACCTGGCCGTCCTCGCGGTGGCGTCGGCGGTCCTTCCGGGGCTGGCCTGGCTCGCCCCGCACCTGCTGGACCTGCGGACGGCGGCCCTGCTGCTCGTCGCGGCGGCGCTCCCCTCCGTGCTGGGCGGCGACGACCGCACGGGCTTCACCCGCACCGCCCGGACGGCCTTCGGGCTGCTGTGGATCCCGCTCGCGCAGATCGGCCTGGTGACGCTCGGGGACACGGCTGTGGCGGTGGGCCTGGCGGTGGCACTCGGCGACGTCGGCGCGTGGTGCGGCGGTACGGCGCTGGGGCGGCGCGGTCCGCTCGCCCGGCCGCTGTCGCCGCTCTCCCCGAACAAGACGTGGGCCGGGGTGCTGGGCGCGGCCGTCGCGACCGGGGCGCTGCTGCTCGTGCTCGGCGCGTTCACCCTGCCGCTGTGGGCGGCCGTGGCCGGCGGGTGCGTGCTCGGCGACCTCGTCGAGTCGATGGTCAAGCGCGAGTCCGGGGTGAAGGACGCGGGCAGCTGGCTGCCGGGCTTCGGCGGCCTGCTCGACCGGATCGACTCCCTGCTGGTGGCCCTCCTCCTGGCGATGGTGATGACGTGAAGCCTCTGGGAAGCACGCTTGTACGCACCTCCGGTGTCCTCCCGGTCCGCTCGCGGGTCGCCTCCGCGCTGCGGCGCGGGCTGTGGTGGGGCGTGCTCAGCCTCACCGGCGGGATCGAGCGGCGCGGCCGGCTGCCGCACGGCGGCTGCGTGGTCGTCGCCAACCACACCTCGCACGCGGACACGGCGGCGCTCCTGGCCGCGCTGGACGCACGGCACGGCCCGGCGATCGGCGCGGCGGCGGACTACTGGTTCGCTTCCCCCTGGCGGCGCCGGATCTGCCGCAGGCTGGCGGCCGGCTTCCCGGTGCGCCGGGCGGGCGGCGGGATGGCGGACCTGCTGACGATGACCGGCGAGCTGCGCGAGGGCCGGGCGGTCGTGCTCTTCCCGGAGGGCACCCGCGCCCCGGACGGCACCCTCGGCTCCTTCCACAAGGGCGCGCTGGTCCTGGCCGAGGAGGCGGGTGTGCCGGTGGTGCCGGTGGGCATCGCGGGCACGGACCGGCTGCTGCCCAAGCACGGCCGGCTGCGCTCATCCCTGGTCAGGGTGACGATCGGTGAGCCGCTGCCCGCCGGGGTCACCCCGGAGGCGGCCCGGGACGCGGTGCGCGGACTGCACGGCCGTACGGCCGCCGAACCGCTGCGGGACTCCGCGGTGCGCAGGCGGGTGGCCTCGGTCGTCACCTCCCGCGCGGGGCTGCCGCTGGCCTTCTGCTGGGCGTTCGCGGAGGCGCTGAGCTGGCCGCTGATGCCGGAGCTGCTGCTCGCCGCGGTCTGCGTGGCGGTGCCGCGCGCGGCCCTGAGGATGTCGCTGGCCGCGCTGGCCGGGAGCCTGGTGGGCGGGCTGCTCGCGCTGCACATGGCGGCGGCGGGCGCGCAGCTGCCGGCGCCGCTGACCACGGACCGGATGCGGGCGGAGGTCCGCGCGGAGCTGGCGGTGGAGGGCGCGTCGGCCGTCCGCCACCAGCCGTGGAACGGCATCCCGTTCAAGGTGTACGGGGCGGAGGCGGGCCGGGCTTCGGTGCCCGCGGCGGACTGGGTGGCCGCTTCGGCGGCGGCGCGGGGCGCGCGGACGCTCTCGGTGGGGCTGGCCTTCGGCGCGTTCGGACTGCTGCTGCGCCGCCACCGCCGGCTGTACGGGCCCTGCCTGGTGCTGCTCGGCGGCGGCTTCGCGGCCGGGCTCGCGCTGATCGTGCGCGGGTGGAGCTGAGCCCCGTATGGAAACCGCCCCCCGTCCGGCAGGGGAACCGGACGGGGGGCGGGAATCGGGGCGGGGCGCCGGGGCGCCCCGGGGGGCGTCAGCCCTGGTGGGGGTAGGTGTACTCGGTCGGCGGGACCAGGGTCTCCTTGATGGCCCGGGTGAGGGTCCAGCGCTGGAGGTTCTGGGGGGCGCCGGCCTTGTCGTTCGTACCCGAGGCGCGGCCGCCGCCGAAGGGCTGCTGGCCGACGACGGCACCGGTCGACTTGTCGTTGATGTAGAAGTTGCCCGCGGCGTACCGCAGCTTCTCCATCGTGTACGCGGCGGCCGCGCGGTCGTTCGCGATGACGGAACCGGTCAGGGCGTAGTCGGAGACCGACTCCATCTGCTCCAGCATCGCGTCGTACGCGTCGTCCTCGTAGACGTGCACGGCGAGGATCGGGCCGAAGTACTCGGTCGTGAAGACCTCGTTCTCGGCGTCGGTGCACTCGATGACGGTCGGGCGGACGAAGTAGCCCACCGAGTCGTCGTAGGTGCCGCCCGCGACGATCGTGCACGCCGGGTCGGCGGCGGCGCGGTCGATCGCGGCCTTGTTCTTCGCGAAGGAGCGGTCGTCGATGACGGCGCCCATGAAGTGCGACAGGTCGGTGACGTCACCCATGGTGATGGAGTCGACCTCAGCCGCGAACGCCTCCTTGAAGCCCGAGTTCCAGATGGAGGCCGGGATGTAGGCGCGCGAGGTCGCCGAGCACTTCTGGCCCTGGTACTCGAAGGCGCCGCGGGTCAGGGCGGTCTTCAGGACGGCCGGGTCGGCCGACGGGTGGGCGACGACGAAGTCCTTGCCGCCGGTCTCGCCGACGAGCCGCGGGTAGGTGCGGTAGTTGGCGATGTTGTTGCCGACGGTCTTCCACAGGTGCTGGAAGGTCGGGGTGGAGCCGGTGAAGTGGATGCCGGCCAGGTCGCGGTGGTTCAGGGCCACCTCGGAGACGGCGATGCCGTCGCCGGTCACCAGGTTGATGACGCCCTTGGGCAGACCGGCCTCCTCCAGGAGCTGCATGAGCAGCACGGCGGCGTGGGTCTGCGTCGGGGACGGCTTCCACACGACGACGTTGCCCATGAGGGCGGGCGCGGTCGGCAGATTGGCGGCGATGGCCGAGAAGTTGAACGGCGTGATCGCGTAGACGAAGCCCTCCAGCGGGCGGTGGTCCATGCGGTTCCACACGCCCGGGGAGTTGGCCGGGGGCTGCTCGGCGAGGATCTGGCGCGCGTAGTGCACGTTGAAGCGCCAGAAGTCGACCAGCTCGCAGGGGCAGTCGATCTCGGCCTGCTGGGCGGTCTTGCCCTGGCCGAGCATGGTGGAGGCGGCCAGTGTCTCGCGCCACGGGCCGGACAGCAGCTCGGCGGCGCGCAGGATGATCGCGGCGCGGTCGTCGAAGGACATCGCGCGCCAGGCCGGGGCGGCGGCCAGGGCGGCGTCGATCGCGTCCTGGGCGTCCTGCTCGGTGGCGCCGGCGAAGGTGCCGATGACGGCCTTGTGGTTGTGGGGCTGCACGACGTCGACGCGCTCGCCGCCACCCATCCGCTTCTCGCCGCCGATGGTCATCGGCAGGTCGATGGGGTTCTGGCTGAGCTCCTTGAGCTTGGCCTCCAGGCGGGCGCGCTCCGGGGAGCCCGGGGCGTAGGAGTGGACCGGCTCGTTGACCGGCGCGGGGACCTGGGTCACAGCGTCCATGGGTTCCGATGCTCCTTCAGTCAGTCGTTGGGAGGGTGGAGGGGTTGCTCAGCCCTTGGTGAGGATGGAGCGGCCGAAGAACAGCAGGTTGGCCGGCTTCTCGGCGAGGCGGCGCATGAAGTACCCGTACCAGTCGGTGCCGTACGCGGTGTAGACACGCATGCGGTGGCCCTCGGCGGCGAGCCGGATGTGCTCGTCGCTGCGGATGCCGTACAGCATCTGGAACTCGTACTCGTCCAGCTTGCGTCCGGCCTTGCGGCCCAGTTCCTGGGCGATGGCGATGAGGCGGGGGTCGTGGGACCCGATCATCGGGTAGCCCTCGCCCTGCATCAGGGTCTTCAGGATGCGGACGTACGCCTTGTCGATCTCGGCCTTGTCCTGGTACGCGACGGAGGCGGGCTCCTTGTAGGCGCCCTTCACGATCCGCACGCGGCTGCCGGCGGCGGCGAGGCGGCGGGCGTCCTCCTCGGTGCGGAAGAGGTACGCCTGGATGACGCAGCCGGTCTGCGGGAAGTCCTTCCGCAGCTCCTCGTGGATGGCGAACATCGAGTCGAGGGTGGTGTGGTCCTCGGCGTCCAGGGTGACCGTGGTGCCGATGGCTGCGGCGGCCTCCACGACCGGGCGCACATTGGCGAGGGCCAGCTCGTGGCCGCCGTCCAGGGACTGGCCGAACATCGACAGCTTGACGGACATCTCCGCCCTGGTGCCCAGGCCGAGGTCCTTGAGGCGCTCGACGAGCTCCAGGTAGGCGTCGCGAGCGGCGGCGGCCTGCTCGGGGGTGGTGATGTCCTCGCCGACGACGTCGAGGGTGACTTCCAGGCCCTTGTCGGCGGCGTCCTCGATGACGGGGACGACCTGGTCGACCGTCTCACCGGCGATGAAGCGGTCCACGACCTGCTTGGTGCCGGGCGCGGCCGAGATGAACCGGCGCATCTTGTCGCTTCGCGACGCGGCGAGAATCACGGGACCCAGCACGGGGCACCTCCACGGAAAGTACGAACGAAGCCACACCGCCGTATATGCCGTGTAACGAACATAAGCGGTACAGCACGGAGAACCACCGTGAAATCTAAGGATCGCGCCGTTTCCCTGCCATCGACAGCTGCCACACATCCGTGGACTGGATCTCAGACATATGTCTGAAGGGGTGCGAGAATGGCCGGGTGAAGGGCGATTACCAGGAGCTGGTGGACGAGATCTCCGCGCTGCTCGGCGTCCCCGCGACGCTGGAGAACCGGGATTTCGGCCTGGTCGCCTTCGGAGCCCATGACAGCGACGACACCACGGCGATGGACCCGGTCCGCACCCGGTCGATCCTCACCCGGCGCTCCACCCCGGCGGTCCGCGCCTGGTTCGAGAACTTCGGCATCACCCGCGCCACCGGCCCCCTGCGCATCCCGGCCGCCCCCGAGGCGGGCGTCTACCGGGACCGCATCTGCCTGCCGGTACGCCATCGGGGTGTCGTGCTCGGTTACGTATGGCTGCTCGACGCCGACCCCGGGCCGACCGACCGCCAGCTCGACGCGGCGATGGACGTCGCCGCCCGGATCGGCGCGCTGCTGGCCGACGAGGAGCGGGCGGGCACCGACCTGTCCCGGGAGTTCGGCGCGGTACTGGCCGCCGGGCGCGGCTGGCAGCGGGACATGGCGGTGGCCGCGCTCGCCGAGGCGCTGGGCCCCGACGCGGACGGGCTGCACACCGTGGTGTGCGTGGCCCCGTGGCCGGACGGCGCGCCCGCCGTGCGCACGGTCCCCTCGGCGGCGGCGCTGACCGGAGCCCCGCTGCCGGGCCGGTCCGGCCCGCCCGCGCTGGCGGCGCTGATCCGGCTGCGGTCGCCGGAGGTCCTGGACCCCGCGCTCACCGCCGCGGACCGGCTGCGTGCCACCGCCGGGGAGACGGCCACCGCGGGCCTCGCGGTCCCGCGCCGGGGCCTCGCGGAACTGGCGGACGCCTGGCACGAGGCGTCCGGGTCGGCCCGGGCCGCGGCGGCGGAGACCCGGTTCGGCCCGGTCGCCGACTGGACGGCCATCGGTCCGTACCGCACGCTGACCGCGCTCGCCCCGGACGCCCTGCCCGACCCGGCGGTGCGCCCCCTGCTGACCCCGGCCCAGCGGGACCTGGCCCGCACCGCGGAGGTGTTCCTGGACTGCGCGGGCCAGGCGTCCCGGACCGCCGCCGAGCTGGGCATCCACCGCCAGACGCTGTACTACCGGCTCTCCCGCGTCCAGCAGCTCACCGGCCTCGACCTGAACGACGGCGAGGACCGGCTGCTGCTCCACATGGCCCTGAAGGCGGCCCGGCTGCGGTGACGCGCCGGGCTCACAGCCAGGCGGGCGGGGGCGGGGCGGTGATCGGGCGGTCGCTGACCACGGCGGCCATGACCAGGGGCGCGTCGCCGTCGCTGCGGCCGACGCTCACGCCGGCCCAGCGGTCCGCCGGCCGGTCCTCCGGTCCGGGGAGCGGGCCCCAGGCGGCCAGGTCACCGCAGCAGTCCTCGTCGAGCAGGGCGTCGAACAGCGGGGGGACCGGGGTGCCCTCCTGCTTCAGGAGCAGCGCGACATGGACGGCGACGCGGTGGTGCGGGCCCCAGCGGGTCTCCAGCTCCGCGACGAGGGCGTCGAGCCGGGCCTCGGCCGCCTCCTCCGCCTCGTCGGGGTCGCACGCGTCGCCGCCGCCGCTCCCGTCGTCCCCGGACTCCCAGAGCGGGACGGCCCGGAAGCCCGCGCCGGTGGTCGCCCGCCACTCCCCCGTGTCCGGGTCGCCCTCGGCCGCCGTGGGGCCGGCGGCCGGGAGCGGGGCGTTGAGCAGGGCCGCCACCTCGGCGGCGGTGCGCGCGAGGTCGAAGGGCTGACCGGCCCGGACGGTCACCGGGGTCCCTCGGGGGCCGGGCTGCGGCCTTCCATGACGACCTTCAGACCGTCCGTCAGGTCCTGGGCGGACGGGGCCGAGTCGGCGTCCATCAGCCACTGGACCATGACCCCGGCCAGGAGGGCCTGAATGAAGAGGCCGGCGACGCGGGCGCGCTCGGGGTCGGTCTCGGGGTCGATGCCCATCATGCCCTCGGCGAGTCCGTCGCGCCCGGCACGCTGCGGGCCGGCGAGGGCCTTGCGCAGCTCGGGGTCGGAGTCGATCCGGGAGATGACCTCCATCTGGAGCTGCCAGACGGCGCGGGTCTGCTCGTAGCTCCCGATCACCCGCTCCCAGGTCTCGCGGAACTGGTCGAGCGGCGCGGCCGGGAACTCCGGCGCCCCCTCGGGGCCCTCCCCGTCCGGGGCGAACCCCTCGCCCCACTCCTCGGTCAGCTTGATGAACGCGAGGTTGAGCAGCGCGTCCTTGGAGCCGTAGTGGTAGCCGATGGAGGCGAGGTTCGTGCCCGACGCGGCCACGATGTCGCGCGCCGTGGTGCGCGCGTACCCCTTCTCCAGCAGGCAGCGCTTGGCGCCTTCGAGCAGATCCTCACGATGTCCCATGACAGCAGCGTACCCGGCATGCAGACGTTTGTGTAAGACGCGCGTCTACATACCGGGTACGGGTGGAACCCGTGAGGCCGGCGTGGTCAGTCGGTGAGGTTCACCGAGCGGGCCGAGGCGGCGCCGATCTCCGAGGAGATCTCGGCCAGCACGGTCGCCGGGACGTCGTCGTCGACGGTGAGGACGACCAGCGCCTCGCCGCCCACGTCGGCGCGGGAGACCTGCATGCCCGCGATGTTCAGACCGGCCTCGCCGAGGATGCGGCCGACCGTGCCGACGACGCCGGGGCGGTCGTCGTAGCGGAGCACGATCATGTGGTCGGCGAGCGCCAGGTCCACGTCGTGCTCACCGATCGCGACGATCTTCTGAAGGTGCTTGGGGCCGGCCAGCGTGCCGGAGACCGCGACCTCCTGGCCGTCGGCCAGGGTGCCCCGGACGGTGACCACGTTGCGGTGCTCGGGCGACTCGGAGCTGGTGGTGAGGCGCACCTCGACACCGCGCTCCTGGGCGAACAGCGGGGCGTTCACATACGACACCGTCTCGTCCACGACGTCCTCGAACACGCCCTTGAGCGCGGAGAGTTCGAGCACCTTGACGTCGTGCTGGGTGATCTCGCCGTAGACCTCGACGTCGAGGCGGGCGGCGACCTCGCCGGCCAGCGCGGTGAAGATCCGGCCCAGCTTCTCGGCGAGCGGCAGGCCGGGGCGCACGTCCTCGGCGATGACACCGCCCTGGACGTTGACCGCGTCCGGGACCAGCTCACCGGCGAGCGCGAGGCGCACGGACTTGGCGACCGCGATGCCCGCCTTCTCCTGGGCCTCGTCGGTGGAGGCACCGAGGTGCGGGGTGCAGACGACCTGGTCGAACTGGAAGAGCGGGGAGTCCGTGCAGGGCTCCTTCGCGTACACGTCGAGGCCGGCGCCGGCGACGCGGCCCTCCTTGAGCGCGGAGGCCAGCGCCTCCTCGTCCACGATGCCGCCGCGCGCGGCGTTGACGATGCGCACGGTGGGCTTCACCTTGTGCAGCGCCTCGTCGCCGATCAGGCCCAGCGTCTCGGGGGTCTTGGGCAGGTGCACGGTGATGAAGTCGGCGACTTCGAGGAGCTCGTCCAGCGAGAGGAGCTTGACGCCCATCTGCGCGGCGCGCGCGGGCTGCACATAGGGGTCGTAGGCGACGATCTTCATGCCGAAGGCGGACATGCGCTGGGCGACCAGGACGCCGATGCGGCCGAGGCCGACGACGCCGAGGGTCTTCTCGCTCAGCTCGACGCCGGTGTACTTCGAGCGCTTCCACTCGCCGTTCTTCAGGGCGGTGTTGGCCTGCGGAATGTGGCGCGCGGTGGCCACGAGGAGGCCACAGGCCAGCTCGGCGGCGGTGACGATGTTGGAGGTCGGGGCGTTCACGACCATGACGCCGGCCTTGGTGGCGGCGGAGACGTCGACGTTGTCCAGACCGACGCCCGCGCGGGCGACGACCTTCAGCTTCTTCGCGGCGGCGATGGCCTCGGCGTCGACCTTGGTGGCGGAGCGCACCAGGATGGCGTCGACATCGGCGATGGCGGGGAGGAGCTCGGCGCGGTCCGCGCCGTTGCAGTGCCGGATCTCGAAGTCCGGGCCCAGGGCGTCCACCGTGGCGGGCGACAGCTCTTCAGCAATGAGTACGACAGGTTTCGAGCTCACGTGAGTCCTCACAGATCCAGTGCGGACGGCCGTCCCGACGGCCGCAGGCGTGGAGGGGCTTGCCGCGTGGAAGACGCACGACACTGTGGGCCTGACGCGTGTATGTGGAGCAGTGTAGTCATGCGCGAGACCCCGATCAGCGCCCCTTCGGAAGGATCACCCGCACGAGTGCGTGGGCCCCGGGGGGGGGGGTGACAGAT
>NZ_JBMNDO010000108.1:0-27299 GCF_052542855.1 Streptomyces sp. SAS_281 | reverse complement strand
CCCCCCCCCCCCCCCCCCCCCCCCCCCCCCCCCCCCCCCCCCCCCCCCCCCCCCCCCCCCCCCCCCCCCCCCCCCCGCCGGACATCCCGGCGCCGGTCAGCCCAGCGCCGACTTCACGACGTCCGCCAGCTGCCCCGCCACGGTGCGGGCCTGCTCGATGTCCGCCGCCTCGACCATGACCCGGACCAGCGGCTCCGTGCCCGAGGGGCGCAGCAGCACGCGGCCGGTGGCGCCCAGCTCACGCTCCGCCTGCGCGACGGCGGCGGCCACCTCCTGCGAGGTGTGCACGCGGGACTTGTCGACGTCCGGGACGTTGACCAGGACCTGCGGCAGGCGCTCCATCACCCCGGCCAGTTCGGCGAGCGGGCGGCCCGTCGCGGCGACCCGGGCCGCGAGCATCAGGCCGGTCAGCGTGCCGTCGCCGGTCGTGGCGTGGTCCAGGACGATGACGTGGCCGGACTGCTCGCCGCCCAGCGCGTAGCCCTCGGCCTTCATGGACTCCAGGACGTAGCGGTCGCCGACGGCGGTCTGGACGAGCTGGATGCCCTCGCGCTCCATGGCCAGCTTGAAGCCGAGGTTCGACATCACGGTGCCGACCACGGTGTCCCGGCGCAGCCGGCCGGCCTCGCGCATGGCGAGGGCCAGCACGGCGAGGATCTGGTCGCCGTCGATCTCCTCGCCCGCCGCGTCCACGGCCAGGCAGCGGTCGGCGTCGCCGTCGTGCGCGATGCCCAGGTCCGCGCCGTGCTCCACGACGGCGGCGCGCAGCAGCGCCAGGTGCGTGGAGCCGCAGCCGTCGTTGATGTTCAGCCCGTCCGGCTCGGCGCCGATCGTGACGACCTCGGCCCCGGCGCGGGCGAACGCCTCGGGCGAGACGCGGGCGGCGGCGCCGTGCGCCTCGTCCAGGACGACCTTGAGGCCGTCGAGCCGGTTCGGCAGGACGCCGATGAGGTGGGCGACGTACCGGTCGAAGCCCTCCGCGTAGTCGGTGACGCGGCCGACGCCGGAGCCGGTGGGGCGGTTCCACGGCGCACCGGTGCGGTGCTGCTCGTACACCGACTCGATGCGGTCCTCCAGCTCGTCGGCGAGCTTGTGGCCGCCCCGGGCGAAGAACTTGACACCGTTGTCCGGCATGGCGTTGTGGCTGGCGGAGAGCATGACCCCGATATCGGCGCCCAGGGCACCGGTGAGGTACGCGACGGCCGGGGTCGGCAGCACGCCGACGCGCAGGACGTCGACGCCCGCACTCGCCAGGCCCGCCACGACGGCGGCCTCCAGGAACTCTCCGGAGGCGCGTGGGTCACGGCCCACCACGGCCGTCGGCCGATGGCCCTCGAAGGTGCCCGCCTCGGCCAGTACGTGTGCCGCGGCCACCGAGAGGCCGAGCGCGAGCTCGGCCGTCAGGTCCGCATTGGCGACACCGCGCACGCCGTCCGTGCCGAAGAGTCGTCCCACTGGTGTCCTCCGAAAGTGCTCCGAAACGCAAAAGTCAGATCACGCAACCAACAAGCCTATGAACGCCTTATGCCGTTATATGCCCGAGGATGTCTATAAACGAACGCCCCGGCAGCACGAGAGGTGCCGCCGGGGCGAACGGTGTAACGCGGATGAGCAGGCGGTTTAGCGCTTGCTGTACTGCGGGGCCTTGCGGGCCTTCTTGAGACCGGCCTTCTTGCGCTCGACCGCACGGTCGTCGCGGGAGAGGAAGCCGGCCTTCTTCAGGGTCGCGCGGTTGTTGTCCACGTCCGCCTCGTTCAGCGCGCGGGCCACGCCGAGGCGCAGGGCGCCGGCCTGACCCGAGACGCCGCCACCCGCGATGCGGGCGATGACGTCGTAGCGGCCGTCGAGCTCGAGCACCTTGAAGGGCTCGTTGACTTCCTGCTGGTGCACCTTGTTCGGGAAGTAGCTCTCGAGGGTGCGACCGTTGATCTTCCACTTGCCGGTGCCCGGAACGATCCGGACGCGGGCGATCGCGTTCTTGCGACGGCCCAGGCCGGCGGCGGGCTGCGGGTCGCCGAAGCGGCCGGCGAGCGACTCGGAGGTGTACTCACCCTCGACGGGGACCTCGGACTCGAAGGTGGTCACCTCGGCGAAGGTCTCCTCGCCCTCGGTGCCCTCGGCGGTCTCAACAGTGGTCTCGGCCACGATTCTCCTCAGATCTTTCTTTATGTCTTTGGGGGGAGGCCGGAACTACTGCGCGACCTGGGTGATCTCGTACGGGACCGGCTGCTGAGCAGCGTGCGGGTGCTGGTCGCCCGCGTAGACCTTCAGCTTCGAGATCATCTGACGGCCCAGGGAGTTCTTGGGGATCATGCCCTTGATGGCCTTCTCGACGGCCTTCTCGGGGTTGTTCGCGAGCAGGTCGTCGTAGCGCACGGAGCGCAGACCGCCCGGGAACCCGGAGTGGCGGTACGCCATCTTCTGGGTCCGCTTGTTGCCGGACAGGTGAACCTTGTCGGCGTTGATGATGATGACGAAGTCGCCCATGTCCATGTGGGGGGCGTAGATCGCCTTGTGCTTGCCTCGCAGGAGGTTCGCAGCCGTGGTGGCGAGACGGCCCAGGACGACGTCCTGCGCGTCAATGATGTGCCACTGGCGAGTCACATCGCCGGGCTTGGGGCTGTACGTACGCACTTCGTAGCCTTCGCTTCTTCAGTGGATGGGGTCCAGACACACGACACCTCTGAAGCGATCATGCAGCTGGGGCCCACAATGCCGGGACGACGCCCGTATGCGAGCCACTGGTAACTGCTCCAGAGAACCTGCGCACGGGCTCCGCGCCTCATGAAGACGCAACCCATACGCATAACAAACGTCGAGACTACCCGCCCGGCCCCGGACGGGTCAAAACGCGCCCGCCGCTACCGCGCCCGCTCCACCCGCCGCTCGTCCCACACCGGCTCCGACGTCTCCCGGACGACCCCGTCCGAGCCGAAGACCAGGTAGCGGTCGAAGCTCTTCGCGAACCACCGGTCGTGCGTCACCGCGAGCACCGTGCCCTCGTACGCCTCCAGACCGTCCTGCAACGCCTCCGCCGACTCCAGGTCCAGGTTGTCCGTCGGCTCGTCCAGCAGCAGCGCGGTCGTGCCGGACAGCTCCAGGAGCAGGATCTGGAACCGGGCCTGCTGCCCGCCGGACAGCTTCTCGAACGGCTGGTCCCCCTGCCGCTCCAGCTCGTAGCGGCGCAGCACCGACATCGCCCCGCCCCGGTCCTTCGCGTGCTCGGTCCACAGGATGTCGACCAGCGTGCGGTTCAGCAGCTCCGGGTGCGCGTGGGTCTGCGCGAAGTGGCCGGGCACCACCCGCGCACCCAGCTTCCACTTCCCCGTGTGCGCGACGGGCTCGCCCGCCAGCAGACGCAGGAAGTGGGACTTGCCGGACCCGTTGGAGCCGAGGACCGCGACCCGTTCCCCGTAGAACACCTCCAGGTCGAACGGTTTCATCAGGCCCGTCAGCTCCAGGCCCTCACAGGTCACCGCCCGCACCCCGGTCCGGCCGCCGCGCAGCCGCATCCGGATGTCCTGCTCGCGCGGCGGCTCCGGCGGCGGGCCCGCCTCCTCGAACTTCCGGAACCGGGTCTGCATCGCGTGGTAGCGGCTCGCCATGTCGGGGCTGATCGCCGCCTGCTGGCGCAGCCGGTGCACGAGCGCCTTCAGCCGCTTGTGCTCCTCCTCCCAGCGCCGCAGCAGCTCCTCGAAGCGGGCGAACCGCTCCTTGCGGGCCTGGTGGTACGTGTCGAAGCCGCCGCCGTGCACCCAGACGTCGCTGCCGGCCGGGCCCGGCTCCACGCTGACGATCTTCTGCGCGGCGCGGGACAGCAGCTCCCGGTCGTGGGAGACGAAGAGCACCGTCTTGCGGGTCTCCCGCAGCCGCTCCTCCAGCCACCGCTTGCCGGGCACGTCCAGGTAGTTGTCCGGCTCGTCCAGGAGCAGCACCTCGTCGGGGCCCCGCAGCAGGGCCTCCAGGACCAGCCGCTTCTGCTCACCGCCGGACAGCGTGCGCACCTCGCGCCACTGCGCCTTCTCGTACGGGACGCCGAGCGCGGCCATCGTGCACATGTCCCAGACCGTCTCGGCCTCGTACCCGCGCGCCTCCGCCCAGTCGCTCAGCGCCTGCGCGTACGCCATCTGCGCGGCCTCGTCGTCCACGGTGAGGATGCGCTCCTCGGCCCGGTCGACGGCGAGCGCGGCCTCCCGGATACGGGGCTGCGCGACGGAGACCAGCAGGTCGCGGACCGTGCGCTCGTCGCGCACCGAGCCGACGAACTGGCGCATCACGCCGAGCCCGCCGCTCACCGACACCGAGCCGCCGTGCGGCTGGAGCTCGCCGGCGAGCAGCCGCAGCAGCGTGGTCTTGCCCGCCCCGTTCGCCCCGACGAGGGCGACGACGGCACCGTCGGCCACCCGGAACGAGGCATCGCCGAGCAGCACCCGCCCGTCCGGAAGGTAGTACTCAAGGTGGCCCGCTTCGAGATGTCCCATGCAGAGCATTGTCACGGGCGACGAAGGGTCGGCCCAACCGGATTACGGGGCGAACCTCGGCTGACGCGGCACTAGGATGCGCGGCATGAGCTTTGGGGACGGGGGGCCCTCCGAGGGGCCCGGGAACAGCGGCACTCCCGACTGGGAAGCCCTGGCCGACGCCTCCGCGGCCCGCGCCAGGCGCAAGAAGTGGCTACTGATCGGCGTCGGCGCCCTCGCCACGGCGGCGGTCGCCGCGGCCGTGGCGACGGCGGTGGTCTCCGCGAACGGCGGCGGCTCCCGCCACGAGGCCGGGAAGCACGCGAGCGAGCTGCCCACGGCGGACGACCTGCCCACCGAGCTCCCCGCCCCCGAGCCCTCCTTCTCCTCGGTGGCGCCCCCGCCCCCGCCGGACCCCCGGGACTACATAGCCGACGTGAAGAAGGACCGGCTGCCGGTCGACGTCGACGCCTTCTTCCCCGACGACAGGCTGACCGCCGGAGGCCGTACCTACGCCAGGGGCGCGACGCACCGCACCAAGCAGTGCGCGGCGACCACCCAGGGCGGGCTGGGCGCGGTCCTCGCCGCCAACGGCTGCGACCAGGTCATCCGGGCCACGTACAGCCGGAACGGCGTGGCGGTCACCGTCGGCATCGCGGTCTTCGACACGGAGGCCCAGGCGAAGCGGACCGCGCGGCTGGCGACCGGCGGCCTGGCCTCGCTGAGCGGGCCGGGCGTCCCGGTCTTCTGCCGCGACGGCGTGATCTGCCGCCGCACGGCGAACGCGTACGGCCGGTACGCGTACTTCACGGTCGGCGGCTTCACGGACGGCCGCGACGCCACCAGGGCCGACAAGGACGTGTACACGACCGGCGACGACCTCACGGACTACACGTTCCGCCGGATCCGCCACCGCGGCGAGGTCCAGGCGTCGGCCGCCGCCGACATCACCACGACCTAGCAGCAGCCGGCGCCCGGCAGCGTCCGCACGTTCCGGGCCTCCACCGCGCGCGCCGCCAGCAGCTCGTCGGCCGGGTACGCGACCTCCTCCAGCGTCAGTCCGTGCGGGCGCACCACGTGCACCCCGGGGTCGCGCACCCCGGCCGCCAGCACCTCGGCCGGCCACGGGTCGGGGCGCCGCCCGTCGCCCACGAAGAGCATCGCGCCGACGAGGGCGCGCACCATGTTGTGGCAGAACGCGTCCGCCTGCACGGTCCCGGTGATGATCCCGGTCTCCCGGTCCCGCACCCAGTGCAGCTTCTGGAGCGTCCGGATGGTCGTCGCCCCCTCGCGCTTCTTGCAGTACGCCGCGAAGTCGTGCTCCCCGGTCATCCGGGCCGCGGCGGCGTTCATCGCGGCCACGTCCAGCGGCCGGTCGTGCCAGAGCACGTGGCCCCGGACCAGGGGGTCGACGCCGCCGGGGCGGTCGGCGACGCGGTACGCGTAGCGGCGCCACAGGGCGGAGAACCGGGCGTTGAACCCGGGCGGCGCCTCCTTGACCCGCCAGACCCGCACGTCGGGGGCCATCCGCCCGGCGAGCCGCCTCAGCAGCTTCTCCTCGTGCTCGGCCCACGCCTCGTCCGGCAGATCGACATGGGCGACCTGGCCCCGGGCGTGCACCCCGGCGTCGGTGCGGCCGGCCACCGTCAGGTCGTACGTCCGCGAGGAGCGGGTCACGGTCCGCAGCGCGTCCTCGATCTCGCCCTGGACCGTCCGCCGCGCGGTCTGCTTCGCCCAGCCCGAGAAGTCCTTGCCGTCATAGGCCAGGTCCAGCCGCACCCGTACGGAGCCGGGCTCCACCTCGTCACTCACCAGCGCATCCTCTCAAGATCCCGCACAGCCGAACGGGCCCGCACCGCCCCGGAGGGTGATGCGGACCCGTTCAGTGGTTCCGGAACGCTCAGGCGTCCTGCGCGTCCTCGACGGACTCGACCGGGGTCTCGTCCTTCTTGGCCGCGTCTTCCTTGACCGCACGCTTGGTGGCGGCCTCGGCCTCACCGGTGGCCTGCTGCGCCACGGTCAGCGCCTCGACCAGCTCGATGACGGCCATCGGGGCGTTGTCGCCACGACGGTTGCCGATCTTGGTGATGCGGGTGTAACCACCGGGGCGGTTCTCGTACCGCGGGGCGATCTCGGTGAAGAGCGTGTGGACGACGCCCTTGTCCGTGATCGACTGCAGCACCAGGCGACGGTTGTGGATGTCGCCCTTCTTCGCCTTGGTGATGAAACGCTCCGCGACCGGACGCAGGCGGCGGGCCTTGGCCTCGGTCGTGGTGATGCGGCCGTGCTCGAACAGCGACTTCGCGAGGTTGTTGAGAAGAAGCTTCTCGTGCGCGGCGCTGCCGCCCAGACGGGCACCCTTGGCGGGCTTCGGCATGGTTTTCTCCTTGTGTGCTGCACCGGCCGTATCAGGTACCGGTGTCAGTTCCCACGCGGCGGCCGCCGCGCGGAAGTGTGTGAGCGCCGTCCGCACTGGACATCGAGCCTCAGCCCGAAAATCAAGCCCGTCCGGCGATTGAGGACAGAAGCCCTCGCCCGGACCGGGGCACCCCTGCGAACAGGGCGCACCCCAGCCGGGAGGCGACTCAGTACTGCTCGGTCTCCACGAAACCGCCGTCGCCCTCGTCGTCCGCGCCGAACGCGTCCGCGGCGGCGGTCGGGTCGAAGCCGGGAGGCGAGTCCTTCAGCGCCAGGCCCATACCGGCCAGCTTCGCCTTGACCTCGTCGATCGACTTCGCACCGAAGTTGCGGATGTCGAGCAGGTCCGCCTCGGAGCGGGCCACCAGCTCGCCCACCGAGTGGATGCCCTCGCGCTTCAGGCAGTTGTACGAGCGGACCGTGAGCTCCAGCTCCTCGATCGGCAGCGCCAGGTCCGCCGCGAGCGCGGCGTCCGTCGGCGACGGGCCCATGTCGATGCCCTCGGCGTCGATGTTGAGCTCGCGCGCCAGACCGAACAGCTCGACCAGGGTCTTACCGGCCGACGCCATCGCGTCACGCGGACGCATGGCCTGCTTGGTCTCGACGTCGACGATCAGCTTGTCGAAGTCGGTGCGCTGCTCGACACGGGTCGCCTCGACCTTGTACGTGACCTTGAGCACCGGCGAGTAGATGGAGTCGACCGGGATACGGCCGATCTCCTGGCCCACCTGCTTGTTCTGGACGGCGGAGACGTAGCCGCGACCGCGCTCGACGGTCAGCTCCATCTCCAGCTTGCCCTTGCCGTTCAGCGTGGCGAGGACCAGGTCCGGGTTGTGCACCTCGACACCGGCCGGCGGGGCGATGTCCGCGGCGGTGACCAGGCCGGGGCCCTGCTTGCGCAGGTACATCACGACGGGCTCGTCGTGCTCCGAGGAGACGACCAGCTGCTTGATGTTGAGGATGAGGTCGGTCACGTCCTCCTTGACGCCCGGCACGGTGGTGAACTCGTGCAGGACACCGTCGATGCGGATGCTGGTGACAGCGGCACCCGGGATCGAGGAGAGGAGCGTGCGGCGCAGGGAGTTGCCGAGCGTGTAGCCGAAGCCGGGCTCCAGCGGCTCGATGACGAACCGGGAGCGGAACTCGTCGACGACCTCTTCGGTCAGCGACGGACGCTGAGCGATCAGCATGATGTGAATCCTTCAGTCGTGGGCACCCACTATTTGATGCCCGACAGATGTAACAAGGGTACGGGCGGTACGCCTCCGAAGAGGTGTACCGCCCGGACCCGGCGCTACTGGCGCACGGCCGTCACCGGCCGTGACGACTCAGACGCGGCGACGCTTCGGCGGACGGCAGCCGTTGTGCGGCGTCGGGGTGACGTCCTGGATCGAGCCGACCTCGAGGCCGGTGGCCTGGAGGGAGCGGATCGCGGTCTCGCGGCCGGAGCCCGGACCCTTCACGAAGACGTCGACCTTGCGCATGCCGTGCTCCTGCGCGCGGCGGGCGGCCGACTCGGCGGCCATCTGCGCGGCGAAGGGGGTGGACTTGCGCGAGCCCTTGAAGCCGACGTGGCCGGCGGAGGCCCAGGAGATCACGTTGCCCGTGGGGTCCGTGATCGAGACGATCGTGTTGTTGAACGTGCTCTTGATGTGCGCGTGGCCGTGAGCGACGTTCTTCTTTTCCTTGCGACGCACCTTCTTGGCTGCGCCCTGACGACCCTTGGGGGGCATGTCTTGACTCCAGATGGAGAGGGGAGGTGATCGGTCCTACAGCGAAGACCGCTGGTTGCTGCGGAGGCCGGATGTGCCGGTCGCCCGCAGTGCGTCCGCTGAGGACTACTTCTTGCCGGGCTTCTTCTTGCCGGCGATCGCGCGACGCGGACCCTTGCGGGTACGGGCGTTGGTGCTGGTGCGCTGGCCGTGGACCGGCAGACCGCGACGGTGACGGAGACCCTGGTAGCAGCCGATCTCGACCTTGCGGCGGATGTCGGCCTGGATCTCGCGGCGGAGGTCACCCTCGGTGCGGAGGTTGGCGTCCACGTACTCGCGGATCTTGACCAGGTCCTCTTCGGCCAGGTCGCGAACGCGGGTGTTCGGGTTCACGCCGGAGGCGGCGAGGATCTCCTTGGACCGGGTGCGCCCGATACCGAAGACGTAGGTGAGGGCAACCTCCACGCGCTTTTCGCGCGGGATGTCAACACCTGAAACGCGTGCCATTCAATGGCTCCAGTTGTTAAGTCGGGGGTCTTCCGCAGAGCCACTCCCGACCGCCGACCCCTCGCTGGGAGAGGTGGTACGTCCGGGTCCCCGGCCCCCGCCGGAGGTGCCGTCAGCCGTGGCTTGGACGGGCTCTGCGTATGTACGTGTTACGTGCGTCGCGCGAACTGCGAGATGCAGGGGGTCGTGCGTCAGCCCTGGCGCTGCTTGTGGCGCAGGTTGTCGCAGATGACCATGACCCGGCCGTGACGGCGGATCACCTTGCACTTGTCGCAGATCTTCTTGACGCTCGGCTTGACCTTCATGGGATGTCAGGTTCTCCGGGTCAGTGCCCACGTCCGCACGGATGCGGACGGCGGCAAGATCTACTTGTAGCGGTAGACGATCCGGCCACGCGTCAGGTCGTACGGAGAGAGCTCCACGACGACCCGGTCATCCGGGAGGATGCGGATGTAGTGCATACGCATCTTGCCGCTGATGTGCGCGAGGACCTTGTGACCGTTCTGGAGTTCCACCTTGAACATGGCGTTCGGGAGGGACTCGATCACGGTGCCCTCAATTTCGATGGCACCTTGCTTCTTGGCCACGCTTCGCCCTTCGAATCGGCTACCTTGATCGACTTTCGCTCTTCGTATGCGGGCACACGGATGCACGAGAGCCGACGAGTCAGTCTACGTCAGCGAACTCCCGAATGCGAATCCGTCAAGTTTGCCCAGCCGAGGAGATCCTTAGACCTCCTCGTGGACCTCAATCAGCCGAGCGGGTCCGGCGCTGCCTCCACGCCGTACTGCGCCAGCTTCTCGCGGCCGCAGTCCGGGGCGGTGAGGACCAGCGGGCCCTGCTCCGTGAGGGCGATGGAGTGCTCCCAGTGCGAGGACCAGGTGCCGTCCGTGGTGATGACGGTCCACTCGTCCTCCAGCACCTCCGTGTGCGGGGTGCCCAGCGAGACCATGGGCTCGATGGCCAGGCAGAGGCCCGGGACCAGCTTGACGCCCTTGCCGCGCTTGCGGGAGACGTAGTTCAGCAGGTGCGGGTCCATGTGCATCTCGGTGCCGATGCCGTGCCCGCCGTAGTCCTCGATGATTCCGTACTTGCCGGTGGCCGGGCGGGGCTGGCGGCGGATGTAGGACTCGATCGCCTTGGAGATGTCGACCAGGCGGTTGTTGACCTTCATCGCGGCGATGCCGGCCCACATCGACTCCTCGGTCACCCGGGACAGCTCGATCAGCTCCGGAGCGTGACCCGTCCCCACGAAGGCGGTGTACGCGGCGTCGCCGTGCCAGCCGTCCACGATCGCCCCGGCGTCGATGGAGATGATGTCGCCGTCCTTGAGGACCGTCTTGTCGTCCGGGATGCCGTGGACGACAACCTCGTTCACGGAGGTGCAGATGGTCGCGGGGAACCCGCCGTACCCGAGGAAGTTCGACTTCGCGCCGTGGTCGGCGATCACCTTGCGGGCGACCTGGTCCAGGTCGCGGGTGGTGGCGCCGGGCACCGCCGCCTCACGGGTGGCCGCGTGGATGGCAGCGACCACCAGCCCCGCCTCGCGCATCTTCGCGATCTGCTCGGGGGTCTTGATCTGCACCATGCTGCGGCGCCTTTCCGGTGGGACGGGTGACGGGGGGGCGGTCTTCCACGATACGCGGCGGCAAGCAGTCGGCCGCGGCGTCCGAGGACGCCGCGGCCGGCTTGTACTGCGGGTACTACGGGGCGGGCGCTCAGTCCTCCGCGGACTTGTTCAGCGCCTCCATGGCCCGGTCGGTCACGTCGGTGACCTTCCCGAGTGCGGAGATGGTGACCACCAGGTCCTGTGCCCGGTAGTAGTCGATGATCGGCTCGGTCTGCGTGTGGTAGACCTCCAGCCGGGTGCGCACCGTCTCCTCGGTGTCGTCCTCGCGCTGGTACAGCTCGCCGCCGCAGGCGTCGCAGACGCCCTCGGTCTTCGGCGGGTTGTACGTGACGTGGAAGACGTGCGCGCTGTCGTTGCGGCAGATGCGGCGACCCGCGATCCGCTTCACGACCTCGTCCTCGGGGACCTCCAGGTCGAGCACGGCGTCCAGCTTCACGCCCTCGTCCTTGAGCATCACGTCCAGGGCTTCGGCCTGGCCCACGTTGCGCGGGAAGCCGTCGAGCAGGAAACCGTCGACCGCGTCCGGCTGGGACATGCGGTCCTTGGCCATCCCGTTCGTCACCTCGTCCGGCACCAGCTGCCCGGCGTCCATGAAGGCGCGGGCCTGCTTGCCAAGGTCGGTGCCCTGGCTGATGTTGGCGCGGAAGAGGTCGCCCGTGGAGATGTGCGGAATCGACAGGTTCTTGGCAAGGTACGCGGCCTGCGTTCCCTTGCCGGCACCCGGCGGGCCGACGAGGACGATTCGCATCAGCGGAGGAACCCTTCGTAATTGCGCTGCTGGAGCTGACTCTCGATCTGCTTCACGGTCTCCAGACCCACACCCACGATGATGAGGATGCTCGTCCCGCCGAACGGGAAGTTCTGGTTGGCGCCACCGCCGAAGCTTGCCAACGCCATCGTCGGCACCAGAGCGATCAGACCCAGGTACAGCGAGCCCGGCCAAGTGATCCTGTTGAGCACGTAGCTCAGGTACTCGGCAGTAGGTCGACCTGCCCGGATACCCGGGATGAAGCCACCATACTTCTTCATGTTGTCGGCGACTTCCTCGGGGTTGAACGAGATCGCCACATAGAAGAAGGCGAAGAACACGATCAGGAGGAAGTAGACCGTCATGTAGATGGGGTGGTCGCCCTTGGTCAGGTTGTCCTGGATCCAGACGGCCCAGCCGGCCTTGGAGTTGGAGAACTGGACGATCAGGGCCGGGATGTAGAGCAGCGAAGAAGCGAAGATGACGGGAATCACACCCGCCTGGTTCACCTTCAGCGGGATGTAGGTGGAGGTGCCACCGTACGAGCGGCGTCCGATCATGCGCTTCGCGTACTGCACCGGGACGCGGCGCTGGGCCTGCTCGACGAAGACGACGAGGCCCACCATGACGAAGCCGATGAGGATGACGGCGACGAACTCGATCCAGCCGTCCGCGAGCTTGCCGCTGGTCTTGATGGCCCACATGGCGGACGGGAAGGTGGCGGCGATCGAGATGAACATCAGGATCGACATGCCGTTGCCGATGCCGCGGTCGGTGATGAGCTCACCGAGCCACATGACGGCGGCGGTGCCGGCGGTCATCGTGATGACCATCGTGATGGTCGTGAACAGCGAGTCGTTCGGGACGATCTGGTCGGCGACCGGGCAGCCGCTGAACAGGGCGCCGCTGCGGGCGGTGGCGACCAGGCCGGTGCCCTGGAGGATGGCGAGCGCGACCGTCAGATAACGCGTGTACTGCGTGATCTTCGCCGTGCCGGACTGCCCCTCCTTCTTGAGCGCCTCGAGTCGGGGGATGACCACGGTCAGCAGCTGGAGAATGATGCTGGCCGTGATGTACGGCATGATGCCGAGCGCGAAGATCGTGATCTGCAGCAGCGCACCACCGCTGAACATGTTCACCAGGCCGAAGAGGCTGTTGTTGCCCTTGCTGGCCTGATCAACACAGGTCTGGACGTTCTCGTAGCTCACGCCCGGTACCGGGATGTGGGCCCCGAGCCGGTAGAGCACGATGATGCCGAGAGTGAAGAGCAGCTTCTTGCGCAGGTCGGGCGTCTTGAACGCCCGGGCGAAGCCGGTGAGCACGGTGCCTCCTGCGACCCCCGCGCAGAGCGTAGAGGTGACGGTCTTGAGGATCGACGGATACGTAAAAGCCAAGGAGCCCCGGACGCCTGCGCCCAGGGGATACCACAGCAACGGACGCCACCTTACCGGCGTACATGCCCCCCTAGGAACGACCAACCGGGGATGCCCCATTTGAGAGGGCATCCCCGGTCGGATGTTCAGGTCACCGAAGTGTCCGAGTTGTCTCAGACCAGTTCGGTGACGGTACCGCCGGCGGCGGTGATCTTCTCCTTGGCGGAGCCGGAGACGGCGTCAACCGAAACCTGCAGCGCCACGGAGATCTCGCCCTGTCCGAGGACCTTGACGAGGTGGTTGTTGCGCACGGCACCCTTGGCGACCAGGTCGGCCACCGTGACCTCTCCACCCTCGGGGTAGAGCGTCGCGAGCTTGTCCAGGTTCACGACCTGGTACTCCGTGCGGAACGGGTTCTTGAAGCCCTTGAGCTTCGGCAGACGCATGTGGAGGGGCATCTGCCCACCCTCGAAGCGCTGCGGAACCTGGTAGCGGGCCTTGGTGCCCTTGGTACCACGACCAGCGGTCTTACCCTTGGACGCCTCACCACGACCCACACGGGTCTTGGCGGTCTTGGCGCCCGGGGCAGGCCGGAGGTCATGGGCCTTCAGCGGCTTGTTCTCCGCCATGTCAGTCGACCTCCTCAACCGTCACGAGGTGGCGGACGGTGTGCACCATGCCGCGGAACTCGGGGCGGTCCTCCTTGACAACCGAGTCGTTCAGGCGCTTGAGCCCGAGCGAACGCAGGGTGTCGCGGTGGTTCTGCTTGCTGCCGATGTACGACTTCGTCTGCGTGATCTTGAGGCGAGCCATTACGCACCCGCTCCCGCACGCGCACGAAGCAGGGCCGCGGGGGCGACGTCCTCGAGGGGCAGACCGCGGCGGGCCGCGATCTCCTCGGGACGCTGCAGGCCCTGGAGGGCCGCCACGGTCGCGTGCACGATGTTGATCGGGTTCGAGGACCCGAGCGACTTCGACAGGATGTCGTGGACGCCGGCGCACTCGAGAACGGCGCGCACCGGGCCACCGGCGATCACACCGGTACCGGGGGACGCCGGCTTGAGCAGGACGACGCCTGCGGCCTTCTCACCCTGGATCGGGTGAGGGATGGTGCCCTGGATACGCGGGACCTTGAAGAAGTTCTTCTTGGCCTCTTCCACGCCCTTGGCGATGGCCGCGGGAACTTCCTTGGCCTTGCCGTAACCGACACCGACGGTGCCGTCACCATCGCCCACCACGACCAGCGCGGTGAAGCTGAAGCGACGACCACCCTTCACAACCTTGGCGACTCGGTTGATCGCGACGACGCGCTCGACGTACGCGGTCTTCTCGGCGGCGGCAGCGCCGCCGTCACGGCCCTTCCGGTCCCGCCGCTCGCCGCCACCGGCACCGCTTCCGCGGCGCTGGGGTCCAGCCATTGGATTTACCTCTCTCTGTTACGTCCGCTGTGCGTAGGAACCGGGGCTAGAACTTCAGCCCGGCTTCACGGGCGGCGTCAGCCAGAGCGGCAATCCGCCCGGCGTACTGGTTACCACCGCGGTCAAACACGACGGCCTCGACGCCTGCGGCCTTGGCACGCTCGGCGACCAGGGCGCCGACCTGCTTGGCCTGGCTGCTCTTGTCGCCCTCGCCACCACGGATGGAGACGTCCAGGGTCGACGCCGACGCGAGCGTGTGGCCCGCGATGTCGTCGATGATCTGGGCGACCATGTGGCGGTTGGAGCGGGTCACGACCAGGCGCGGACGCTCCGGCGAACCGGAGATGTGCTTGCGGACGCGGATGTGGCGCCGCTTGCGAGCCGCGCGCTTGTACGCGTCGCCCTTGGCGATCTTCACGCCGTATGCCATGGCTACTTACCAGCCTTTCCGACCTTGCGGCGGATGACCTCGCCGGCGTACTTGACGCCCTTGGCCTTGTACGGGTCAGGCTTCCGCAGCTTGCGGATCTTGGCCGCGGTCTCGCCGACCTTCTGCTTGTCGATGCCCTCGACGGTGAACTTCGTGGGGGTCTCCACCTTGAAGGTGATGCCCTCCGGGGCCTCGATCAGGATCGGGTGGCTGTAGCCCAGGGCGAACTCCAGATTGGAGCCCTTCGCCTGGACGCGGTAACCGACACCGCTGATCTCGAGCGCCTTGATGTACCCCTGGGTCACACCGGTGATCATGTTCGCCACCAGCGTGCGGGACAGGCCGTGCAGGGCCTTGTTCTGACGCTCGTCGTTCGGGCGGACGACGTTCAGAACGCCGTCCTCACCCTTGGTGACCTCGATCGGAGACGCAACGGTGTGCGTGAGGGTGCCCTTGGGGCCCTTCACGTTGACCGTACGGCCGTCGATGGTGACGTCCACACCGGCGGGAACCTGGATGGGGAGCTTGCCGATTCGCGACATGAGCTATTCCTCCGTTCCCGACTACCAGACGTAGGCGAGGACTTCCCCACCTACGCCCTTCTTCTGAGCCTGCTGGCCGGTCAGGAGACCGTGGGACGTGGAGATGATCGCCACGCCCAGGCCGCCGAGGACCTTCGGCAGGTTGGTGGACTTTGCGTAGACACGCAGACCCGGCTTCGAGATTCGCTTGATGCCGGCGATCGAGCGCTCGCGGTTCGGGCCGAACTTCAGCTCGAGGACGAGGTTCTTGCCGACCTCGGCGTCCTCGACCTTCCAGCCGGTGATGAAGCCCTCCTGCTGGAGGATCTCCGCGATGTGCGACTTGATCTTGCTGTGCGGCATCACGACGTCGTCGTGATACGCCGAGTTCGCGTTACGCAGACGCGTGAGCATGTCTGCGATGGGATCAGTCATGGTCATGAGTTGGCCTTCGGCCTCTCTCGCCGGGGTTTCCTGTATGCGCCATCCCTCTCCCCGCTCAGAGGCGGGACGGGTGCGGTGCGGGGACCTACGGCGTAGTAAGTCGGTCATGGGCGGCAGGCGCCCAACCCTGCAAGCCTACGGCATGCGGGGCCGGACTCCTGCCGACCAGATGCTTACCGAGAGTCTCCGGTGATTCCCAACGCCCAAAGGGCGAAGGAGAATTACCAGGAGCTCTTGGTCACGCCCGGCAGCTCGCCACGGTGAGCCATCTCACGAAGGCACACGCGGCACAGGCCGAACTTGCGGTAGACGGAGTGGGGCCGGCCGCAGCGCTGGCACCGGGTGTAACCCCGGACGCCGAACTTCGGCTTACGGGCGGCCTTAGCGATCAGAGCCTTCTTCGCCACGGTCAGTTCTCCTTGAACGGGAAGCCGAGGTGACGAAGGAGGGCACGACCCTCGTCGTCATTGGTCGCCGTGGTGACCACGGTGATGTCCATGCCCCGGACCCGGTCGATCTTGTCCTGGTCGATCTCGTGGAACATGACCTGCTCCGTGAGACCGAAGGTGTAGTTGCCACGGCCGTCGAACTGCTTGGGCGACAGGCCGCGGAAGTCACGGATACGCGGCAGCGCGAGCGACAGCGTACGGTCCAGGAACTCCCACATGCGGTCACCGCGGAGGGTGACGTGGCAGCCGATCGGCTGCCCCTCGCGCAGCTTGAACTGCGCGATCGACTTGCGGGCCTTGGTGACGGCCGGCTTCTGACCGGTGATCGTGGTGAGGTCCTTGACGGCACCGTCGATCAGCTTGGAGTCGCGGGCGGCGTCGCCCACACCCATGTTGACCACGATCTTGACCAGACCGGGGATCTGCATGACGTTCTCGTAGGAGAACTCCTCACGCAGCTTGCCGGCGATTTCCTCGCGGTAGCGCGTCTTGAGACGCGGCGCGGTGGTGGTAGTCATCAGATGTCCTCACCGGTGCGCTTGGCAACACGGATCTTGTTGCCCTCGTCGTCAAAGCGGTAGCCGACGCGAGTAACGACCTTGTTGCCGTCCTTCTCAACAACCAGCTGCACGTTGCTGACGTGGATCGGGGCCTCGGTCGTCACAATGCCACCGGTCTGCGAACCGCGAGCGGTCTGGCCGGCCTTGGTGTGCTTCTTGACCCGGTTGACACCCTCGACGAGGACGCGGTCCTGAGCGGGGTAGGCCACGATGACCTTGCCCTGCTTGCCCTTGTCCTTACCGGTGATGACCTGTACCAGGTCGCCCTTCTTGATCTTCATGCTTACAGCACCTCCGGCGCGAGCGAGATGATCTTCATGAACTTCTTCTCGCGCAGCTCACGGCCCACCGGGCCGAAGATACGGGTGCCGCGGGGGTCGCCGTCGTTCTTCAGAATGACGGCGGCGTTCTCGTCGAAGCGGATGTACGAGCCATCCTGGCGACGACGCTCCTTGACGGTGCGAACGATGACCGCCTTGACGACGTCACCCTTCTTCACGTTGCCACCGGGGATCGCGTCCTTGACGGTGGCGACGATGACGTCACCGATGCCCGCGTAGCGGCGACCCGAGCCACCGAGAACACGGATGGTGAGAATTTCCTTCGCACCCGTGTTGTCGGCGACGCGCAGTCGCGACTCCTGCTGGATCACGTCTATCTCCTGATCGTCTGCCGGTTCCCGGCAGGGGCCCCGCTAACGGGTGCCCCTGCCGAGCCTGGCGGAACTGACCTGAGGGGAAGTCCCCTCAGGAATTACTTGGCCTTCTCGAGGATCTCGACGATGCGCCACCGCTTGGTGGCGGACAGCGGCCGGGTCTCCATCAGGAGGACGCGGTCGCCGACACCGGCGGAGTTCTGCTCGTCGTGGGCCTTGAGCTTGTTCGTACGGCGGATGACCTTGCCGTACAGCGCGTGCTTCACGCGGTCCTCGACGGCGACGACGACGGTCTTGTCCATCTTGTCGCTGACGACGAGGCCCTCGCGGGTCTTGCGGAAGCCGCGCTCGGTCTTGGTCTCAGTCACAGTGTTCTCGCTCATCAGACGCTCTCCACCGTTTCGATGCCCAGCTCGCGCTCGCGCATCAGGGTGTAGATCCGGGCGATGTCCTTACGGACGGACTTGAGCCGACCGTGGTTCTCGAGCTGGCCCGTCGCCGCCTGAAAGCGGAGGTTGAACAGCTCTTCCTTGGCCTCGCGGAGCTTGTTGAGGAGCTCCTCGTTGCCCAGCTCGCGCAGCTCGGACGCCTTGGTACCGGCCGACATCACGCTTCACCTGCCTCGCGCTTGACGATCCGGCACTTCATCGGCAGCTTGTGGGCCGCACGAGTCAGCGCCTCACGGGCGATCTTCTCGTTGGGGTACGACAGCTCGAACATGACGCGTCCGGGCTTGACGTTGGCGATCCACCACTCCGGGGAACCCTTACCGGAACCCATGCGGGTCTCGGCAGGCTTCTTGGTGAGGGGACGGTCCGGGTAGATGTTGATCCAGACCTTGCCGCCACGCTTGATGTGACGCGTCATGGCGATACGAGCGGACTCGATCTGACGGTTCGTCACGTACGCCGGGGTCAGCGCCTGGATGCCGTACTCGCCGAACGCAACCTGCGTGCCACCCTTGGACATGCCGCTGCGCTTCGGGTGGTGCTGCTTGCGGTGCTTGACCCTACGGGGGATCAGCATTTCGGTCAGGCCTCCGTTCCGGTGCTCTCAGCAGCCGGAGCAGCGGCGGTCGCCTCGGCCTTGGGGGCCTCGGCGGCCGGAGCCGACTGCTGCGGCTTGCGGCCGCGGCCGCCACGCTCGCCACCGCGGCCACCGCGGCCGGCCGGGCGGTCAGCGCCGCCACGGGCCGGGCGGTTGCCCGCACGGGCAGCAGCGTTCTCGGCGCGGACCTCGGCGATGTTCTTGACGTCGCCCTTGTAGATCCAGACCTTCACGCCGATGCGGCCGAAGGTCGTCTTGGCCTCGAAGAAGCCGTAGTCGACGTTCGCGCGGAGCGTGTGCAGGGGCACGCGGCCCTCGCGGTAGAACTCCGAGCGGGACATCTCGGCGCCGCCGAGGCGGCCGCCGCACTGGACCTTGATGCCCTTGGCGCCGGCCTTCATCGTGCTCTGCATGCTCTTGCGCATGGCACGACGGAAGGAGACGCGGGAGGAGAGCTGCTCGGCGACGGCCTGGGCCACCAGCTGAGCGTCCACCTCGGGGTTCTTGACCTCGAGGATGTTCAGCTGGACCTGCTTGCCGGTCAGCTTCTCCAGCTCGCCGCGGATGCGGTCGGCCTCGGCGCCGCGGCGGCCGATGACGATGCCCGGGCGAGCGGTGTGGATGTCGACGCGGACGCGGTCGCGGGTGCGCTCGATCTCAACCTTCGAGATGCCGGCGCGCTCCATGCCCTTCGTCATCATGCGACGAATGGCGACGTCTTCCTTGACGTAGTCCTTGTACAGCTTGTCGGCGTACCAGCGGGACTTGAAGTCCGTGGTGATGCCGAGCCGGAACCCGTGCGGGTTTACCTTCTGGCCCATTACCGGGTTCCTTCCTTGCTGCTGACGACCACGGTGATGTGGCTGGTCCGCTTACGGATCCGGTAGGCACGGCCCTGGGCACGCGGACGGAACCGCTTCAGGGTCGGGCCCTCATCCACGTACGCCTCGCTGATGACCAGCGAAGAGGCGTCGGTGTGGTCGTAGTTGTGTGCGGCGTTGGCAATGGCGCTGTCCAGCACCTTGCCGACCGGCACGCTCGCGGCCTGCGGGGCGAAACGCAGGACCGCCTGAGCCTCCGTGGCATCCATGCCACGGATGAGGTCCACCACGCGGCGGGCCTTCATGGGCGTGACGCGGATGTACCGCGCCTGGGCCCTGGCTTCCATGGTTGTCCCTTCGGTGTAAGTCATAGTCAGTCACCCCGCGTTAGCGGCGCTTCGACTTCCGGTCGTCCTTGACGTGGCCGCGGAAGGTGCGAGTCGGCGAGAACTCGCCGAGCTTGTGGCCGACCATCGACTCGGTGACGAACACCGGGACGTGGATCTTGCCGTTGTGCACCGCGATGGTGTGACCCAGCATGGCCGGGACGATCATCGAGCGACGGGACCAGGTCTTGATGACGTTCTTGGTGCCGGCCTCGTTCTGTACGTCCACCTTCTTGGCGAGGTGGCCGTCGACGAAGGGCCCCTTCTTGAGACTGCGCGGCATCTAAACCCGCTCCTAGCGCTTCTTGTTCGTCTTGCGGCGGCGGACGATGTACTTGTTCGACGCCTTCTTGGGCGAACGAGTACGACCTTCCTTCTTACCCCACGGCGAAACCGGGTGACGGCCACCGGAGGTCTTACCCTCACCACCACCGTGCGGGTGGTCGACCGGGTTCATCACGACACCACGGACGGTCGGGCGGACGCCCTTCCACCGCATGCGGCCGGCCTTGCCCCAGTTGATGTTCGACTGCTCGGCGTTGCCGACCTCGCCGATGGTGGCGCGGCAGCGGGCGTCGACCAGGCGGATCTCACCCGACGGCATACGAAGGTGGGCCATGGTGCCCTCCTTCGCCAGCAGCTGCACGGAGGCACCCGCGGAGCGGGCGAACTTCGCGCCGCCGCCGGGCCGCAGCTCGATGGCGTGGATGGTCGTACCGACCGGGATGTTGCGCAGCGCCAGGTTGTTGCCGGGCTTGATGTCGGCGGCCGGGCCGTTCTCGACACGGTCGCCCTGGCTCAGGCCACGCGGCGCGATGATGTAGCGCTTCTCGCCGTCCGCGTAGTGCAGGAGCGCGATGCGCGCGGTGCGGTTGGGGTCGTACTCGATGTGCGCGACCTTGGCCGGCACGCCGTCCTTGTCGTGACGACGGAAGTCGATCACGCGGTAGGCGCGCTTGTGGCCACCACCCTGGTGGCGAACGGTCACACGACCGGTGTTGTTACGGCCGCCCTTGTTGTGCAGGGGGCGGACCAGCGACTTCTCCGGCGTGGACCGCGTGATCTCGACAAAGTCGGCGACGCTGGAGCCACGACGGCCCGGGGTCGTCGGCTTGTACTTGCGGATACCCATTTCTCAGTCCTCGTCCGATTCCGGACGACTCGGCCTCACTAGGAGGTCGGGCCGCCGAAGATGTCGATACGGTCGCCCTCAGCGAGGGTCACGATGGCGCGCTTGGTGTCGGCGCGCTTGCCGAAACCGGTGCGGGTGCGCTTGCGCTTGCCCTGGCGGTTGATCGTGTTGACCCCGGTGACCTTGACCGAGAAGACCGCCTCGACGGCCTGCTTGATCTGGGTCTTGTTGGAGCCCGGCGCGACGATGAACGTGTACTTGTTCTCGTCGAGCAGCGCGTAGCTCTTCTCCGAGACAACCGGCTTGACGAGAACGTCGCGCGGGTCGTCGTAGGTCTTGCTGGTAACGGTCGCCTCGCTCATCAGGCGTCGCTCCCTTCGGTCTCAGCGGTCTGGGGGCCAGACACGAAGGACTCGAAGGCGGCCTGGGTGAAGACCACGTCGTCAGAGACGATCACGTCGTACGTGTTCAGCTGGCCCGGCTCCAGGATGTGCACCTGGGGCAGGTTGCGTGCGGAGAGCCACGCGGCCTCGTCGTTGCGGTCGACGACCAGGAGCACGTTCTTGCGCTCCGAGATCTTGCCGAACAGCGTCTTGGCGGCCTTCGTGGAGACCCCACCCTCGACCACGCCGGTGACGACGTGGATACGGGAGTGACGCGCCCGGTCGGAGAGGGCACCGCGGAGGGCGGCGGCCTTCATCTTCTTCGGGGTGCGCTGCGAGTAGTCACGCGGCTGCGGGCCGTGGACGACGCCACCGCCGACGAACTGCGGCGCGCGGGTCGAACCCTGGCGCGCGCGGCCGGTGCCCTTCTGGCGGTAAGGCTTGCGCCCACCACCGCGGACCTCGCCGCGACGCTTGGTCTTGTGCGTGCCCTGACGGGCAGCTGCCAGCTGCGCGACAACGACCTGGTGGATCAGCGGAACGCTGGTCTTCGCGTCGAAGATCTCCGCGGGGAGCTCGACGGTACCGGCCTTGTCGCCTGCCGGCGAAAGGATGTCAATGGTGCTCATTACCTCAAGCCCCCTTGGCCGCGGTACGGACCAGGACGAGGCCGCCGTTCGGACCGGGGACCGCGCCCTTGATGAGGAGCAGACCCTTCTCCGCGTCAACCGCGTGGATGGTCAGGTTCTGGGTGGTGACGCGCTCGTTACCCATGCGACCGGCCATGCGCATGCCCTTGAAGACACGCCCAGGGGTGGCGCAGCCACCGATCGAACCGGGGGAACGGTGCTTGCGCTGCACGCCGTGACCGGCGCCGAGGCCCCGGAAGTTGTGACGCTTCATGACACCGGCGAAGCCCTTGCCCTTGCTCTTGCCCGTGACGTCAACCTTGACGCCGGACTCGAACACCTCGGCATTGATCTCCTGGCCGAGCGTGTACTCGCTCGCGTCAGGAGTGCGGATCTCCACCAGGTGGCGGCGCGGGGTGACGTCGGCCTTGGCGAAGTGACCCTTGAGGGGCTTGTTCACCTTGCGCGGGTCGATCTCGCCGAAGGCGATCTGCACCGACTCGTAGCCGTCGCTGTCGTTCGTACGGACCTGCGTCACGACGCACGGACCGGCCTTGACGACGGTCACCGGGACGACCCGGTTGTTCTCGTCCCAGACCTGGGTCATGCCGAGCTTCTCGCCCAGGACGCCCTTGATGTTCTTGCTCATCTCGGCCCGTCCCCTCAGAGCTTGATCTCGATGTCGACGCCAGCCGGCAGGTCGAGGCGCATCAGCGAGTCAACCGTCTTCGGCGTGGGGTCGAGAATGTCGATGAGGCGCTTGTGCGTGCGCATCTCGAAGTGCTCGCGAGAGTCCTTGTACTTGTGCGGCGACTTGATGACGCAGTACACGTTCTTCTCAGTGGGCAGCGGCACCGGGCCCGCGACCGACGCACCAGTGCGGGTCACCGTCTCGACGATCTTCTTCGCCGAGGAGTCGATGACCTCGTGGTCGTAGGCCTTGAGCCGGATGCGGATCTTCTGTCCCGCCATGGCTACTAGTAGTCCTGTCTCTCGTTTAACGCTCTGGAACCCGGGGTTCGGTAACTCCACCGCCGACCCACGCGGTCGGGCGTGTCGCATCCCCTCTACGCAGAAATCACGAAGGATTTCCCAACCAAGGGGGGGCGGGCCGAATACCACGCTGCCGGGGGTGAAACCCCACCGGGTGCCTGGCCGGTGCCCCACTTACGCTTCCCGGAAGATTCCCGTACGTCCGGCCCGCATGGGGCCGACGAGTACTGTGGGACTCGCTTCCGGTCCTCCCGGCGGGAGGCGCGCAGCATTGACACTCAACCGAGCAACCTGGCTAGTGTGCCATACGGGCTGCGGGCCTGGCCAATCGGGCCGAGGATCTTACCCCGCCCGAGTGGCCGGTCAAACGCGGGCACGCATCGGGTGCCTCGCGACGCCCTCGGCTCAGGTGCGGGTGGCCGTCCCGCAACGACCGCTGTTCGCCACGGACCGATGCCGGTCGTACGGGTCCACGGCGGGGCCGCCGGAGACCGCGCCGCCATCGAATTCCGGGTGGTAGTACCCGTCGTACACCTCGCACGCGGTGTTGCCGACCTCGCCGGCGTACAGGCCCAGGTTGAGCTTGCCCCGGGTCACCAGCCACCGGGCCGGGTCCATCAGGGAAGCCTTCACGTCCCGGCGGACGATCGTCCGCGTCACGGAGCCGTCCCCACCGGCCCGTACCAGTGGGTAGACGAACGTGTAGTCCGCGTGCACCCGCACCTCGCCCGGCTTCCCCGCGCCGAACGTCATCCGCCCCCGCACCCGGACCACGTCACCGGCCGGCGCCACCTCGTCCGGGTCGAACCGGGTGACCAGGCCCAGCGGGTCGTGCCGCTCGTCCGGGTCGCGCAGGGAGCGCCGCAGCTCCGGCAGCCCGTCCAGCTGCTTCGGGTCGAGCAGGGCCATCGCGGCGGTGGGCTGCCCGCCGCGCAACACGGCCGGGTCCAGATTGGTGCCGACCAGGAACTCCTTGGTCAGGCGCAGCGCGAGCGCCACGTCCGCCTCGCTCATCCCGCCAACCGCCTTCGCCTCGGGCAGCACGATCGCCTCGGCCCCGGAGGCCCACCGCTCGGCGGGCGGCCCCCGGAACGGGTGCGCGCGGTCGGGCAGCCCCGCCCGGGCCGCCGGGGCGGCGTTCGGCCGCGCGGTCTCGGCGGGCAGCAGGGAGGCTTCGGCGTGGCGGCCGGGCCGCCGGTCCAGCAGCAGCGCCGGCCCGTACGGCGACCAGGGCGACCCCCGAGACGAGCGCCAGCACGAACACCGTACGAACGGTCCGGAGCCGGTTGCGCCGCCCGTTCAGCTCCTGCCACGCGGGCCCGGTACGCCACCCCTCCGGCAACACCGGCTCCACCACCCGCTCCCGCCACCACCGCCGGCGGCCCGTCCCCGGCCCCTCGACAGGTCTGTCGTCGGGGTGCCCGGGGGGTATGACGGTGCTCATGCGGGCTCTGTGGGAGGGGGACAGGGGGTGGCGACGGGGGGCGGTCGGCCCGGCGGGCGGATCGTGAATCAGCCGTCGAATTAATGCGGCGGATTCCCCAGGACTTCAGGACGCGGTGTCGACGGAGTCCCTCGTGGGATCCTGGTGACCGAGACCAGTCGGTCATCGAACCGGAAAGGCAGCACCTCGTGCCCGATTTCATTCCTTTTGATCTCATTAAAATCTCGGACGAAGAGCAGAGCGTCACCCTTCGCGTCATCGAAGGGATGCATTTCTCGGGCTCCGACGACTATGACGCTCTCCACGCCGAGGTACTGATCGGCACCGACTTCCTGAACGGCCGCGTCGAGGCGTACCTCAATTCCTATGATCTCGACGCCTGGGGCGAGGCCCTGGACGCTCTGGCCACGGGCCGGCAGGTGACCTGGCTGGAAAGCGGCCGCTCCCCCCGTCTCATGATCTCTCCGCAGGAGCGGACCGAAAGCGGGTGCACGGAGGTGAGTGTGTACGACGTCGTCGGTTCACAGGTCTTCGTCACCGTGCCCGTCGCGACGGAAGCCGACTGGATCGCGCGCCACCGTGAACTGCTCACGGAGGCCAGGAGCCGATTCCCTCTGACGCGGTGAGGCGTGCGGGTCGGAGAGGAGTGCCCTCCTCTCCGACCGTCGGCTTACCTTCCGGTGGGCGTGTTCTTCACGACAGCCGACTCGTTCGTCCCCCCGCTGCCGATGGCATACAGCCTGGTCTCGTACGGGATCGGGGAACCGCCGTGATATCGAGGCACGGCCAGGTAGTAAATCCTTTCCCCACCCGATACACGTGCGGCGATTTTGTCCTCGAAGCTCTTCTGGATGACGGAATTGGGAATCGTGTACTGCGGGACGAGATTGCGCACCTCGGTACCGCTGCCACCGAGTTGCCGGCCGATCAGATGGCCTCGCGCGAGTCCCTTGCCCTTTTGATATCCGGTCGGGTCGTGCTTGCCGTCGCGACGGGTATCGCTGCCCACGATGTCGGTGTCCTTGCTGTCCGGCTTCGCTCCGCGCCCGGTCAGCTTGATGGCGTCCTTCTGAAGGCATCCGAACGCCCCGGTCGCCCGGTCCTTGGCGTCGAGCGGCTGGTAGTAGATCCAGCTCTGCTTGCCCCAGGTGCAGTCCTTCTGCTGCTCGTCCCAGTTCGCGACGAACTTGCCGAACTCCTGCTCGTAGGACGAGCCCGCGGCGGGCCGCGGGAACAGCTTGAAGTAGCCGCGCAGCTGCTCCTCGGTGAGGTCGAGGTCCTTCTGGGCGCGGGTGAAGGCGTCGTCCACGTACCGCTGGTGCTCGGTGTCCGTGTCCGTGCTGCCCGTCGGCCTGGCCTGGACCACGCGCAGGACGGCCTTGATCATCTGGGCCCACGGCGGCGGCGGGGGCGGCGGGGGCGGGCCGGGGGGACGGGGGGCCTGCGGGCGGCCGGGGCCGCGGTAGGGGCCGCGGTAGGTGGGGTAGCCGGGGGAGCTCGGGTGATCCAGCACCGGGGTACCGGCGTTCCTCCGGGCGGCCGCCCCCTGGGCCGCCGCCTGGGCGGCGATGGCGCTCGCGGTGGACGACATCGAGTTGCCGAAGATGTTGGTGTACGTGGTCGCCGCCGAGCTGCTGGAGTGCGACCACGGCCACGAGAAGGACGGCCACGTGATGTGCACCGGGTGCTGCCGGTAGTACTCGGAGATGGACGACCCCACGTACCCGGCCAGCAGGCTGACCACGACCGCCTCGCCGATGCACAGGTCTTCAAGGCAGTGCCCGCTCGGGTCCGTGTTCAGCAGCGGACTGCCGGCCCCGTACGCGTAGCGGTTGGCCTGACCGGACGGCGCCGGGTTCAGGGTCCAGGAGTCGCGGGAGGAGAAGCCGCCAGTGGACGGGTCGTACCAGCGGGCGTGCATGTCCACCTGCCCGGAGTCCGGGTCGGTGTACTCGCCCTGGTAGCCCAGGGTGCCCGTCCCGTCCGCCGTGCGGGCGGTGACCTGGCCGAACGGCGAGTACGCGGAGGAGCCCGAGAGTTCACCGGTGGCCGGAGCGAAGCGGCCGGTCACATCACCGTGCTGGTCGGAGAGGACCGCCGAGGCGTTGCCGCCGTCCGGATCGGCGGTGGCCAGGGCGTCCCCTGCGGGATCCCGGACGACTAGCGAGCCGCCGCCGCTGACCAGGTTGTTCGACTGGTCGGCGTAGGCGAAGGTGTCGTCCCCACGGCCCACCACGCGGCCGAGGCCGTCGTAGGTGTAGGTGGTGTCGTCGCTGGTGATCATGCGCCCCAGCGCGTCGAACGTCGCCGCGTGCGTGACGCCGCCCTCGGTGCTGCCGGTGCGGGTGCCGCGCGGTGAGTAGCTGTACGAGGTGTCCCCCGCGGTCAGCAGCCGGTTCCGGGCGTCGTACGTGGCCGTGACCGTACCGGCCTTGGTGCGGTTGCCGGCGGCGTCCCAGCCGTACGGCGTCTTCGCGCCGTCGGCCGCGGTCCACTCGGTGAGCCGGCCCGCCCAGTCGTAGGCGTAGTCCTGCTCGCCGTCGCCCGCCGTGCCGCTGGTGGTCTCCGAGACCAGGCGCGACGCCTCGTCGTAGCCGTATCCGGTGGCCGCAGTCGTCGCGCCGCCGGGGGCCTTGAGCGTGTCGGAGGTCAGCCGGTCCAGGGCGTCGTAGGAGAAGGACCGGTGAGCACCCGATGTGCCGTAGCCGACCGAGGTCAGCCGGGACGCGTTGTCGTACCCGTAGGTCAGGGTCGTCGCGGTCAGCGGGTCGGCAGCCGAGGCGAGGCGGCCCGCCGTGTCGTAGCCGAATGCCGTGTGACCGGCGGCGTCCGTGCGCCCGGTGAGGTGGCTCTCCTCGTCGTAGGACAGGGTGGCCGTGCCCGAGGGGCCGGACGTGGTGAGCAGGTCGCCCCGGTCGTCGTAGGTGTAGTGGTCGGTCCCGCCCGGGGCGCTCACCGAGGTGAGGTTGCCGGCCGCGTCGTAGCCGTAGCGGTCGGCGGTGGTCGCCGCCTCGGCACCGGACCCCGTGACCTCGGTGACGCGGCCCAGCGCGTCGAAGGCGCGCTTCTGCGTCACCCCGCCCGGCTGGCGCTCCTCGGGGGGGGGGGGGGGGGGGGGCCGGGCTCCGGACCGCACCCT
>NZ_JBMNDO010000107.1:0-27652 GCF_052542855.1 Streptomyces sp. SAS_281 | reverse complement strand
CCCCCCCCCCCCCTCCCCCCCCCCCCCCAGGTCCAGGGCGTGGTCGCACAGGCCCAGGGTGTCGGCGAGGCACGACCCGTCCTCGGCCCTGGGCACCTCGGCGTCCAGCGACAGCGTGCGGTAGCTGTCCAGGGCCTCCAGACCGGCCCGTACGTCCTCGGCACAGAGCCCTGTCGCGGCCCCGATCTCCGCCTCGGTCGGCAGCCGCCCGCCCGGCGCCTGGGCGAGGTCGCGGCGGGCCACCCGCACCTGGTTGCGCAGGTCCTGGACCCGGCGCGGCACATGGACGTCCCAGGTGTGGTCGCGGAAGTGGCGCTTGAGCTCGCCGACCACCGTGGGGATGGCGTACGTCTCGAACGCCTTGCCGCGGGCAGGGTCGTACCGGTCCACCGCCTTGACGAGGCCGATCGCCGCCACCTGGCGCAGATCGTCCAGGGGCTCACCGCGGTCGCGGAAGCGCGACGCCAGCCGGTGGGCCATGGGGAGCCACGCGCAGACGGTCGCGCGGCGCAGTTCGTCCCTCTCGGGGCCGTCGGGCAGGGCCCGCAGGCGGTGGAAGGACGCCGTTTCCGGCGGCGCGTCCCGGTGTCGCGCGGGGGCAGTCTGTCGGGCACCGGCCATGGTGATCACTCCTCGGCGTCGCCTGTCAGGACCGCCGTGGGAGCCTCCGCCGGACAGGCGGCACCCGGAGCGGAGCTCCCACGGGCGCGCCTCTTGTCCGAAGCACCCCTGGCCCATTCCCGTACGGGGCCGCCTCAAACGTGCGCGTGGTCGCCTCCCGGGTCAGGCGACCGGCGTCATCGCGGGCGCGGACACCGGAGCCGCCACCGGCTCCTGGGGCGGGACGGGCCGGTCCGCCCCGGCCGCCTTCCGGGCCACCGCGCGGCCGCGCAGCCCGCCGGCCGTGATGGCACCGGCGATCAGCAGCCCTCCGGCGACCAGCGCGCCCCGGGCGCCCGCGCACTCGACCAGCAGCCCGAGCAGGGGCGGACCCGCCAGCTGCCACCCGGTGCTCGCGCTGCGCCAGACGCCGAGCACGCGGCCGCGCATCCCGGGCTCGGGCTCGGTCTGCAGCACGGTCGACCCGGCCGTGTCGGAAACGGACTCCACCACGGCCATGGGGACGACCAGCGCGATGAGCACCATGAGTCCGGGGGCGAGACCCGCCGCGACCTGGAGGAGCCCGCCGCACGCGGCGAGGACGCCCACCAGGCGCACGGTCGGGTTGCGCAGCCGCCCGGCGACCACGGCGCCCAGGATGCCGCCGACGGCCAGCACGGTGGAGACCGTGCCGAAGTCGCTCTCGTCGGCGCCGAGCGGGCCGATGACCAGCACGGCGAGCGTCAGCTGGTAGTTCCGGCCGAAGATCGAGCTCACCGCCGTGATCCCGGCCAGGGCGACGAGCCCCGGCTTCCCGAGGAAGTAGGCCACCCCGGCCCGGGTGTCGCCACCCGCCGCCGCCCGTTGCGCGGGTGCGGGGCGCTTGTCGAGGGACGGCCGCCGGACCGGCACCGCCTCCCCGGCGGGCCGCAGGAAGGGGATCACCGCGGTGACGCAGAGGAAGGAGACGCCGTTGACCACGTACGCCGACCCGGTGCCGAGCGTCCCGACGGCCACCGCCGCCAGCGCCGTCCCGGCGAGGCGTCCGGCGCTGTGCACCATCGAACCGAGCGCGATGGCCGAGGGCACGTCCGTCCGGGGCACGAGGTCGTTCCCGAGGAGCGAGGTCGCGGGCCCGTCGATGGTGTTCACGATGCCGGTGATCGCCGCCAGGACGAGCAGCACGGGCATGTTCAGCAGCCCGGCCCCGATCAGGGCGGCCGTCGAGAACGCGATCACGGCGAGCACCGCCTGACTGACCGCGGCGGTGACCTTGAGCGGCCAGCGGTCCACCACGGCGCCGCCGAAAACGCCGAGCAGCAGTCCCGGTCCGGCCTGGACGGCGAGGGACAGGCCCGTCGCCGCGGCCGAACCGGTGATCTGGAGCACCAGCAGGTTCTGCACGGTGAGCTGCATCCACGCCCCGGTGTTCGACACCAGGTTGGCGGCCGACCACCAGCGCATGCTGGGGACGGTCAGGCATCGCCAGGGGCTGCTGTCGCGGCGGCGCGTCTTCCGGGCGGACTCGGGAACGGAGGCGGCAGGAGGCACGGGGGAGCACATTTCCGACGGGGGCGGTGGAGCAGCACGCGTCGGATCACGGAACGGTGTCTCGGTAATGCCTCGGCTGCGAACGGCAGACGGGCAACGGCCCGCCGGCGCATTTCATCTTCACAAACATCCCGCCGAGGCACCGGCCGGGGCGTCCGCCCGCCCTGCCCCGGTGCCCCGGAAGCCCAGTCGCCGCAAGGGATTCGGCGCGCTGGTGGGTTTGCTCACACAGAAGCCGTCAACGGTCCGAGACCGTGAACAGCGCGCCCTCCGGATCGCGGAGCACGAACGCCGTCCCCGGCACACCGTCCACCGGTGTCGCCTCGCCCCCGGAGGCCACCGCCGCCTCCGCCGTCCGCGTGCTGTCGGGCACCAGGAAGTCCACGACCCAGCGCGCCCGCACCCGGGGATCCGGGGCGTCCTCCACTCCTCCGCCACGCAGGGTGACGACGGTGTGCCCACCCGCCCGTACGAGGACCCGGTCCTCCGCGTACTCGACGCCGCACCGGCTGTGCGGCCTCGCCCAGCCGAAGACCTCCGCGTAGAAGATGGCCGCCTCGAAGGCGTGGCGCGACTGGAGATCCACCCTGGCCGGGGCGCGCGGCCCGTCGGCCCAGACGGGCGCCGGGCCCTCCCAGAAGCCGAAGGCGGCACCCTCCCGGTCGGCGGCGATCGCCGCCCGTCCCTCGCCCAGCGGCAGCGGGCCGACGGCGAGTGTGGCACCGCGCTCCCGGACGCGGTCGGCCGTGCCGTCCGCGTCCGGCACGGCGAAGTACGGAATCCAGGCCGGGGGCGGGCCGCCGGAGCCCGGACAGGTCCCGATCCCGGCGACCGCCCTGCCGTGCGCACGCGCCAGTACGAAGTCGTCGCCGAGGCTGCTGTCCTGAAACTCCCAGCCCAGCACACGGCCGTAGAAGGCCCGCGCGGCCCGCAGGTCGTGGGTCGTGAGACTCACCCAGCAGGGCGCGCCCGCCACAGGTGTCTTCCAGTCGAGACTCGGCATGCGGCGCTCCTTCGCCGGGGGCCCTCTAGAACGATGCGCCCGCGCCCCGGCCCGCGCACGCGCTCCCCCGGAAGTCCGCACCGGATTTCGCACCGGGCCGGCCGGGGGAGCCGGTCAGCTGGTCAGGACCTGCGGCGAGACGACCTTGATCATCGCGTTGGCCCAGCGCTGCTGGCGCAGGGTCTGCGGGTGGCAGCGCTCGGTCAGATCGAGCAGTTCCTGATCGCGGGCGGCCTGGGCGGTCTGGGCCAGCAGCTCCCAGTCCACGGAGACGGCCGCCGCCTTCAGATAGGTGTCGCGCAGATCCCGCAGGAGCAGCAGTCCGGTCTCGGGACGCCGTCCGACCAGCTCGCCGCCCTTCTCCCGCAGCCAGGCCGCGGCCGGGAACTCCTCCTTCGGCTCGGGGTCCAGGTCCACGCCGTGACCGGCGGCCGCCTCCGCCAGTTCCCGTACGTGCTGCCGCGACCAGGCGGCCAGGTCGCGGGCCACGTGGTGCACCTCGTGATCGGTGGAGTGCGTACTGGAGAGGCGCATCAGCCGCATCGCGAGAGCGTTCTCCCCGCGGTGCACCTCCTTGAGAACCAGGTCCAGCTTCATCGGGTCTCCTCCCGGTACGCGTGCCGCTCCTCGTCCGCCCCGCCCGCGCCGCCGCCCGTCGTCGCGGGCACGGCCGCCCCGGCGACCGGGGCCGACGCGGTGGTGGTGGGCGCCGGGGCGGGGGAGCCGGTGGGCCCGAGCCGGCGCAGCCGGGCGGCGGCGGTCTTGAACAGCGGCTGCTTGGAGACCGGGTCCCACTCGGTGGGCGTCAGCTCGTTGCCGGCGCGCCCTTCGCCCTTCGGCTCGAACCCGCCGTCGGTGTCCCAGTAGCCGTAGTGGAACGGCAGGAACAGCACCCCGTCCCGGATGCCGCTGACGCGCGCCGCCGCCCGGACCGTGCCGCGCGGAGTCGTGACCTCCACCAGATCACCCTCCTCGATGCCGTACGAGGCCGCGTCACCGGCGGAGACCTCCACCCACACCTCCGGGGCCGCGGCCTGGAGCTGGGGGGCCCGCGCGGTCTTGGTCCGGGTGTGGAAGTGGTAGAGCGTCCGCCCGGTGATCAGCGAGAACGGATACTCCTCGCCGGGCGGCTGTGCGGCGGCAGATACTCGGCCGCCTTGATGACCGCCTTCGCCGACGGGTTCATCGCCCGGTACTCGGTCTCCTCCAGCGGCGCCCCGGTCACCAGGTCCCGCCCGTAGCTCTCGCAGTGGTCCGGGTCGCTCCAGAAGCGGCCGTCCGCGTACAGCCGCTCCGTACCGTACGGATGCCGCTCGTTGCACGGCCACTGGATGCCGCTCCCGCCGCGCAGCTTCGCGTACGTGATGCCCGTGTAGTCGCACGGGCGCCCCCGGCTGCACTCCTTCCAGGCATCGAACGCCGCCTCCGGGTCGCTCCACGGGACCAGCGGGCCGCCGTCCTTGTCCCGCAGGCCGAGCCGGCGCGCGAAGTCGCAGAAGATGTCCAGGTCCGGCTTGGCCCGGCCCGGCGGCTCGACCGCCTTCTCCGACAGGTGCACCGTGCGGTCCGCGTTGGTGAAGGTGCCCGTCTTCTCGCCCCAGACCGCCGCCGGCAGCACCACGTCGGCGAGCTGCGCCGTCTCGGTCAGGAAGGCGTCCTGGACGACGAGGAACAGCCGCTCCTGCGCGAGCACCGAGCGGATGCGCCGCAGCTCCGGCAGCGACACCGCCGGGTTGGTGCCGCTGACCCACAGCATCCGGATGGAGCCCTCCTCCACGTACCGGAACATCTGCATCGCGTGCGTGGGCGGGCCGTAGTGCGGCACCCGGAGCGGGTCCAGGTTCCACAGGCGGGTGAGTTCGGCCATGTGCGCGTCGTTCTCCCAGTTGCGGAACCCCGGCATGTCGCCGTTGGCGCCGCACTCGCGGGTGTTCTGCGCCGTCGGCTGGCCGTTCATCTGGAGGATCCCGCAGCCCGGCTTGCCGAGCATGCCCCGTACCAGGTGCAGGTTGTTGACCTGGACCGAGGCAGCGGTGGCCTGGTGCGACTGGTAGAAGCCCTGGAGCACCGTCGACAGCAGCCGCTCGGCGGTGCCCAGCAGACGGGCGGCCTCCCGGATCCGCTCGGCGGGGACTCCGCAGAGCTCCGCCACCTGCTCGGGCGTGTAGGCGTCCAGCCGCTTCTTCAGCTCATCGAAGCCGACGACGTTGCGGTCCAGATAGTCCTGGTCGGTCCAGCCGTTCTCCACGATCTCCCGCAGCAGACCGTTCATCAGGGCCACGTTCGTCCCGGGCTTCGGCGCCAGGTGCACGGTCGCCGCCCGCGCCACCGGGGTGGGGCGCGGGTCCACGCAGACCACGGCCGGCGGGTTCGGCCCGGCCAGCCGGTCCAGCACCCGCGCCCACAGCACAGTCTGCGTCTCCGCCATGTTGTGCCCGAACAGCGCGATCGTGTCCGCGTGGTCGATGTCGGTGTACGAGCCGGGCTGACCGTCGCTGCCGAACGACTCCTTCAGTGCCTCGGCGGCCGTGGACGTGCACAGCCGGGTGTTGCCGTCCAGGTGGTTGGTGCCGATACCGCCCCGGGCGATCAGCGTCAGCGTGTAGTACTCCTCCGCGAAGAGCTGCCCCGAGGTGTAGAACCCCACCGCCGACGGCCCCTGCTCGTCGAGCAGCTCCTTCGTACGCCGCACCACCCGGTCCATCGCGGTGTCCCAGTCGCTCTCCACGAGCCGGCCGCCCCCGTCGCGGACCAGCGGGCGGGTCAGCCGGTCGGAAGAGCCGTTGGCCTGCCACCCGAAGAGGTCCTTCGGGTCGAGCCGCCCATGGTTGACCCGGTCCTGCGCCCGGCCGCGCACCCCGACGATCCGGCCGTCCTTCACGGCGATGTCGAGCCCGTCCCCGTTGGAGTGCAGGATCGCCGCCGACTGCACCCACCGCTCGACCTGGTCCGGTGTCACCCCGTCGGCGAGCCGCGTGTCCACCCGGACGGGCCAGGGCTCACCGGGACCGTAAGGGGTCCGGGTGCCCCAGGGCTGAGCGATGCGGTCCGTGCGTGTCATGCGTACTCCTCAGATCCGGCCGGTGCGGGCGCCGCCGGCCAGAAGTGCCGAGCCGTCCTCGCCGGGATTCAGGTCGTCCAGCAGTGCCTGGCAGCCGGCCACCAGGCTGCCGAGCGAGGCGCCGGCGTCGGGCCCGGGCCCGCGCAGCTGCCGCTTCGCCCCGGCCAGGGCGCGCCGGGCCTCGGCGAGCCGGCTCGCGCGCTGTTCCAGGCAGTCGTCGTCCGGGCCGCCTTCCATGATCGTCGCGTCGGTCGCGCAGACCTCCGAAGCGGCGGCCATGACGGCGCTCAGGTCCTTCAGGGAGGGGCCCGGCGGACGGGGCAGACCGCGCCCCTCCGCCGCGGTCTCCCAGAGCGTCAGCGTCAAGGTCAGCAGCCGGTTCGCCACCTGCGCCCAGACCACGTCCCACCGTTCGGAGGGCGAGGGGGTGCTGCGGCGCATCCGGTGCCCCGGGTTGAAGCGGAAGCTCTCCGTCGCCCATCCGCGCGCCGCGCGCAGGTCCGAGAGCGCGCCGGGCAGCTCCCCGGCGGCCCGGTGCCAGCGCTCCGCCCGCTCCTCGTCGTACTGCTCGGCCATGCCCTCGCTCAGGTCGCGCAGCAGCCGGGAACAGTCCCTCGGCAGTGCGCAGGCGAGCGTCCTCACGTGCAGGGAGTGCACCGGCGGCAGGACGATCGCGTTCACCGCGATCCCGACGACGGCCCCCACGACCGTTTCCAGCAGCCGGTGTCCGACGGCGGGCAGCGAGTACGTCCCGTAGGCCAGGACGAACAGGGCGGTGGTGGGCGCGTACAGGCCCTGCTCGCCGACCGGCAGCCAGTTGCCGAGGAGCACGGTGAGCGGCAGGGCGATCAGCATGGCCGCCATGGTGTTCCCGGTGACCGCCGCCGCGCCCGCGGCGAGAAGGGTGCCGCAGGCCATCATCGCGAGCAGTTCGACCGCCGAGCGCAGCGACCGGTAGACGGTCCCCTGCACGAGGGCGACGGCGGCCCAGGGGGCCATCAGCGCCATCGGCGCCGCCAGCCACCACCCCGTGAGCGCCCAGGCGACGGCGGCAGCGGCGGCGGCCTTCAAGGACTGCACCAGCTGGTACCGGTCGGGGCGGCGCATCTCGGGGGCCAGCGCCCCCAGCCGCTCCCGCACGGCCGCCGTACGGCGGCCGGCGGTTATCCCGTTCACCAGCACCGACAACCCTTCCTGTACGCGATTCGGTCCGGGGCGGCGGACCTGCCGGGCGAGCCCGGGATCAGCCCTGGCGCCCCTGGTCCTCCTCCTTGTCCGTGGTGTGTACGGCGGCCTCCTCGGCCGAGGCCGCGCCGCCGTCGATGCCCACGTCGTCGGCGTAGACGTCGGTGCGCCGTCCCGGCACCTCGTCCGCCGCGCTCAGCCGGCCCGAGCGGGTCCCGCCCTCCTCCGGCTCCAGCGGCTCGCCCTCGCCGCCGTCCAGGTCCCCGATGCCGTCGCCGTCCGGCGGCTCGACGTCCTCGACCTCCTGGGCGAGGCGCTGGTCGAGGGATTCGCCGCGGCGTTCCTCCTCGCCCGTCGTGCCGTACTTGTCCACGGCGAGGGGGCGCTCGGGCGGTGAGTAGCCCTCCTCCATCTGGTCGTCGAGGCCACGCTCGCCGAGCGTGTTCTCCAGGTCGAGGTCGTCGTTGGGCGGGTCCTGGCCGTCGTCCTGCGGCTGGTAGACGTCGTCGCCACGTGCCTCTGTCGGCATGATTCGTCCTTCCGTCGGAGGCGTCATGGATGCCGGGGCGGCCGCCCGGGGCCGCCCCTCGCACCCTGCGAGTGCCCTGCCGGGCACGGGGAAAACACGCGCTTTGTCACCCTATGGGCGAGGCTGGTCCGCGTCCTCCTGGGCCTCTTCGTTCGGGGTCAGCGCATCGCCGGCCTCACTGTCCCCGCCGTGCCGCTCCCGTATGTCCGCCACGTCCGTCTCGGCCTCCTCCGCTTCGCGGACGACCTCCTCGGCGGCGGTCCGGGGCGGCTGCTCGTGCTCTCGGTCCTGGTGGCTCATGTGTCTCCTCCTGTCGGTGGCGGTCTGCGGCGTTCCCCCCGCGCGTGCCCTGGACCGGGCCGGCTACGCGCACCGGCCCGGGGCGGGGTCAGAGCGCGGGCGTGAAACGGTCCCAGGCCCGGTGACCTGCGAGAAGTTCCCTGATGCCGTCCAGCACCGTGGACGCGGCCTCGCCCGCCACGACGCCCGGGGCGTTCGAGGCGAGGCCGGCCTTCTCCAGCACCGTCGCCCCGTCACCGCAGGCCCCGACGGCCTTGCCGTGCCGGAACGCCTCGGTGACCAGCAGCAAGACGCGCGGGTCCACACCGGTGGACCGGGCCCCGTCGTCGGTCTTGGCGTCACGGGCCCCGTACGCGTCCGGAGCCGGAGCGGGCGCCCCCGCCAGCACGATCGCGTCGAACTCGATCGACCGGGCCGTGGTGAAGGTGCGCTGCACGGTGACCGGGTCGCCGCCGGAACCCAGCTTGCCGCCCGAAGGCGCGATGACCAGGGGGACCATCCCGGCGTCGAGCACCGCGCCCCGCGCTTCCCGCACGGCGTCCAGGCCGGTCTCCCCGTCGGTGACGATGCCGACGATCCGGCCCTCGACCGGCCAGGTGTGCCCCAGCTGGGACAGGGCGGGGCTGGGCTCGGGCGAGGCCAGGGGCTCGGTCGCCTCGGGCGCCGGCAGTCCCAGCCCCTCGGCGACGTGCGCGCACAGCACGGGGTCGATGTTGGCGAGCACCTTGAGGCCCCGCTCCTTGACCGCCTGGTCCCAGCACTTGCCGAGCTCGAAGGTGTACGCGGCGGTGATGTGCTCCCGCTCCGTGGGCGTCATGCTCAGCCAGAACAGCCGGGCCTGGCTGAAGTGGTCGTCGAACGAGGCCGCCGCGTCCCGCACCTTCCTGGCGGCCGGCACCTCGACGGGCACCTCGATGTAGGCGCCGGTGTCCGCGCCGGCGGTGAACGGGCAGCCGCCGTCGAGGGAGTTGGGCCGGTACGGCGCCACGCCCCGGTGCACGGCCGTCTGGTGCATCCCGTCGCGCAGCATGTCGTTGACCGGCGCGTGCGTGCGGTTGATCGGCAGCTGCGCGAAGTTGGGGCCGCCGAGCCGGGTGATCTGGGTGTCGATGTAGGAGAAGAGCCGCCCCTGCATCAGCGCGTCGTTGGTGACGTCGATGCCGGGCACCAGGTGTCCGACGTGGAAGGCGACCTGCTCCGTCTCGGCGAAGTAGTTCGACGGGTTGGCGTTCAATGTCATCAGCCCGATCGGCTTGACCGGCGCCAGCTCCTCCGGAACGATCTTCGTCGGGTCGAGCAGGTCGATGCCCTCGAACATCTGGTCCTCGGTGTCCGGGAACGTCTGCACCCCCAGCTCCCACTGGGGGAAGGCACCCGCCTCGATCGCGTCGGCCAGGTCCCGGCGGTGGAAGTCCGGATCCATGCCGGCGGTGATCTGCGCCTCCTCCCACACCTGCGAGTGCACGCCCAGCTTCGGCTTCCAGTGGAACTTCACCAGCGTGGTCGCGCCCTCGGCGTTGACCAGCCGGAAGGTGTGGACGCCGAAGCCCTCCATCATCCGGTACGAACGCGGAATGCCCCGGTCGGACATGTTCCACAGGGTGTGGTGGGTCGCCTCGGTGTGCAGGGTGACGAAGTCCCAGAACGTGTCGTGGGCGCTCTGCGCCTGCGGGATCTCCCGGTCCGGGTGCGGCTTCCCCGCGTGGATGATGTCGGGGAACTTGATGGCGTCCTGGATGAAGAAGACCGGCATGTTGTTGCCGACCAGGTCGAAGACGCCCTCGTCGGTGTAGAACTTCGTCGCGAAGCCCCGGGTGTCACGCACCGTGTCGGCGGAGCCGCGCGAGCCGAGCACGGTGGAGAAGCGGACGAAGACCGGCGTCTCGGCGCCCTCGGCGAGGAACGCGGCCTTCGTGATGCCCGCCGCAGCGCCGTACCCGCGGAAGACGCCGTGGGCGGCGGCACCGCGGGCGTGCACCACCCGCTCCGGGATGCGCTCGTGGTCGAAGTGGGTGATCTTCTCCCGCAGATGGTGGTCCTGGAGCAGCACCGGGCCCCGGGGACCGGCCTTGAGCGAGTGATCGGTGTCGTACAGCCGGGCGCCCTGCGCCGTGGTGAGGTAGGCGCCACCCTGGGCCACCTTGTCCTGGGCGGCGCCCGTCGGCCGGCCGGTCGGGCTCACGGTCTCGGGACCGCGCTGGTCGTGCTTGGGCGGCAGCGGCTCGCGCGGCTTCGTGGGCTCGTCGACCTGGGCGGGCTCGGGACCGGGAGCGCCGGGGATCTCGTTGCCGGGGTTGACGGCGTCCTGGACCTTTCCGGCGATCTTCTCCGCTGCGGCCGACACCGGGTTCTTCTTGTCGCTCACTGGATTCCAATCTCGCGGGGGGAAGGGCAGTGCCGTGCGCGGAGTGGTCGGCACGCGCTGGGGGACGGCATCGCCCGACCACGCGTACCCCCTCGTGCCCGGCCGGACACATCGGTTGAGCCATCCGCATCGGCGACCCGTTCCAACGAGCGACCCGCCGTGCTCCGGCCGCCCCTCGGCCGTCTGCCGGCAGACACACCGGGTATACGGGCCCCGTGAAAGCTCCCCGAACCATGCCCGAGAGCGCGGACGCCCCGACGAGCCTCAAGAAGGACCTCACCACGCCGCTGCTCTACTTCTTCATCCTCGGAGACGTCCTCGGCGCCGGCGTCTACGTCCTGGTGGGCGAAGTCGCGGCCGATGCGGGCGGCGCCGTCTGGGTGCCCCTCCTGGTGGCCCTGTGCCTGGCGCTGCTGACTGCCGCCTCGTACGCGGAACTGGCCACGAAGTACCCGCGCGCGGGCGGCGCCTCCCACTACGCGACGCTGGCCTACGGGCCCTTCACCGGGTTCGTCGCCGGCTTCTGCATGCTGGCGGCCGGGGTGGTGTCGGTGGCGGCCCTGGCCAGAGGGTTCGCCGGTGACTACCTCTCCGAGTTCGTCACCCTCCCGCTGGTCCTGGTGACCGTCGTCTTCCTGGTGGCCCTCGCACTGCTCAACGCCCGGGGCATCAGCGAGTCGACCCGGGCCAACGCCGTCGCCACCGTCATCGAGGTCGGCGGCCTGCTGCTGGTGATCGGTCTCGGCTGCTGGATCGTGCTGCGCGGCGACGGGGACCCGGGCCGGCTCACCGACCTCGGCACCGACAGCGAAGGGCCCGTCCTGGCGGTGCTGAGCGGCGCGGTCCTCGCGTACTACTCCTTCGTCGGCTTCGAGACCTCCGTCAACGTGGCCGAGGAGACGCGTGACCCCCGCCGCTCCTATCCGAGGGCGCTCTTCGGCGCGCTGATGACCGCGGGCGCCGTCTACGCACTGGTCGGCGCCGCCGCCGCGGCGGCCGTGCCGACGGAGAAGCTGGCCGAGTCCAGCGGGCCGCTGCTCGAAGTCGTCCGCACCGCCGGGTCCGTGCCCACCTGGCTGTTCAGCGCCATCGCGCTGGTGGCCGTGGCCAACGGGGCGCTCCTGACCGGCATCATGTCCTCGCGGCTGGCGTACGGCATGGCCCGCGACGGGCTGCTGCCGCACTTCCTGACGGCCGTGCTCCCCGGCCGGCGAACCCCGTGGGCGGCGATCGCCGCCACGACCGCCCTCTCCCTGCTGCTCGCGCTGACCGGCGACGTCTCCACGCTCGCCTCGACCCTCGTCCTCCTGCTCCTCGTGGTCTTCTTCCTGGTCAACACGGCGCTGCTGGTGCTGCGCCGCGACCCCGGGCGCCCCGGGCACTTCAGGGCCCCGACCGTCGTGCCCGTCCTGGGCGCCGCCTCCTGCGTCGGGCTCGCCACCCAGATCGAAGGCGACGTCTGGCTGCGGGGCCTCGTGGTCCTCGCCGTGGGCGCCGTCCTCGGTGCCGTGGCCGCGCTGCGGCTGCGCCGCGCCCGCTGAACGGGGCTTCCAGTAGGCTCACTTCGCACACACGGGCGACACAGGGGGCAGGGTGTACGACGGAGCCGCGGACGACCAGGTCATCCCCTCGGTGGCCGGGCGGCCCTGGTGGGCGGCGAACGAACTGCTCGCGTTCCTCCTGGAAGTGGTGGCGCTCGGCTGCCTCTTCCGGTGGGGGTTCACCCTGGCGGACGCCCTGGCGCTCCAGCTGCTCCTCGGCTCCGCACCGCTGGTCGCGGCTGTCGTGCTGTGGTCGCTGTTCGCCGCACCGCGCGCCCGGTTCCGTCCGCCGCTCGCGGGGGTCCTGGCGGTGAAGGCCCTGGTGCTCGGCGGGGGTGCGCTCGCACTGTACGGGGTCGGGCACCCGGTCGCCGCGGTGGTGCTGGGTGCCGTCGTCGTGGCGAACACGGTCCTGGCGGAGACGTTCCGGCGCAGGCCCACCGCGCCGTAGCACTCGGCCCCCGCAGCGTTTCCGGCGGGCTCGGCCGGGCAGCCGTCCCATGAAGTCGGTAGCGTGGACATAACGACGACGACCGGGCGCCCCAGGGACCGAGGCCCGCGGAAGCACCACCGGCGCGTCCGCGCCGGCCCCTGCCCGCCGCCCGCGAAGGGACGGCCGCACATGTGCCGATGGCTGGCCTATTCCGGCACGAGTGTCGTGCTCAGTGATCTCCTCTACAAGCCGGAGCACTCGCTGATCGACCAGAGCCTCCACTCCACCATGGGCGTGGAGACGACCAACGGGGACGGCTTCGGAGTCGGTTGGTACGGGTCCGAGCAGGAGACGCCCGCGATCATCCGCGACACCGGACCCGCCTGGAACAACCGCAACCTGCGGGAGATCGCGAGCCACATCCGCTCACCGCTGTTCTTCGCCCATGTGCGGGCATCCACGGGGACGGCCATCCAGCAGACCAACTGCCATCCCTTCCGGCACGGCCGCTGGATGTGGATGCACAACGGTGCGATCGCGGACTTCCACCGGCTGCGCCGCGATCTCTCACTGGCGCTCGACCCGGCGCTGTTCTCGGCCCTGGAAGGGTCCACCGACTCCGAGGTGATGTTCTACCTCGCGCTGACGTTCGGGCTCGACCAGGACGTGCCGGGCGCCGTGGCCCGGATGGCCGGGCTGATCGAACGCGTGGGCCGCGCCGAGGGCGTGGAGCACCCGCTCCAGATGACCGTCGCGGTGTCCGACGGCGAGCGGCTGTGGTCGTTCCGCTATTCGAGTCTCGGCAAGTCGCGTTCGCTGTTCTACAGCAGCAAGGCCGAGACCGTGCGCGCCCTCCATCCCGACCTGGACTTCCTGCGGGGCGTGTCCGACAGCACCCGGCTGGTGGTGTCGGAACCCCTGGGCGGACTGCCCGGCGTGTGGAAAGAGGTACCGGAGAGCAGTTACGGCGTCGTACAGCCGGGCGAGGACGAGTTCCGGCCCTTCGCACCCGAACCGGTCTGAGGGCCGCCCGGACGGATCGCCGGGCGGCCCCCACACGGGCGGCTCAGCCGGCGAGCGCGGCGTCGACCTCCTTGAGGAACGGGTCGAGGTCGCCCGGGTTGCGCGAGGTGATGAGCTTCCAGCCGCCGGACTCGTCCGTCACGACCGGCTCGTCCACCCACTCGCCGCCGGCGTTGCGCACGTCGGTCCGCAACGAGGCGTACGAGGTGAGCCGCTTGCCCTTGACGCTGCCGGTCTCCACCAGCACCCACGGCCCGTGGCAGATGGCCGCGACGGGCCGCCCGGAGGCGGTGAACGACCGCACGATGTCACAGGCCGGGCCCTGGAGCCGCAGCGTGTCGGCGTTCAGCGTGCCGCCCGGTACGAGCAGCAGGTCGTAGCCGGCCGGGTCGACGTCCTCCAGCGTGAGGTCCGGGTGCACGGACGTGCCGGGGTCCTTGTCGCCGACCAGCGTCTCGACGGCGTCCTTCTTCAGGGCGGCGACGTCGACCCGCACACCGCGCTCGCGCAGATGGCCGAGCGGCACGACGAGTTCGTCCTGCTCCACGCCGTAGTTGGTGACGATGGCCAGCACCTTGCCCTTGCTGCCGTTGTCGCTCATCTTCTGCCGTCCTTCCGTCCTACGGGGAACACGCCCGGTGACGTGGCTTCCGGGTCGCAGCCTCTGGGTTCCCCGCACGGGCGGGCTCATTCATCCGCACGGCCCGCCCGTGCTGTAGCGGCGACGGCGGCGGACCCACATGGTGGGAGAGCGGCCCCGCGGCGGTTGACGCGCCCGACGCGGGGTACCGGGCCGGGTGCCAGCGAGACGTACGAGGAGAGACATCATGGCCGGTCAGACGGGCGGACCCGGGCTCCCCCGGGCCCGTGGCAAGCTCTCGGCGGCGGTCGTCGCCCACCTGCGGGACGAGGGCCCCCTGCCCGAGCCGTCCCTGGCGGACGCGGCCGAGCCCTACGGCGACGACCTCCAGCTCGCCCTGTACGTCTGCTACGAGCTCCACTACCGGGGCTTCGAGGGCGTGGACCCGGCCCGGGAATGGGACCCGGCGCTGCTGGCGGTCAGGGCGGCCCTGGAGCGCCGCTTCGAGTCCGCGCTGCGCCGGGACGTCCCGCCGGGGGCCGGGCTGGACGACACGCTGGACGCGCTGCTCGTGGAGCCGGTCGACGGCACGGGCGTGTCGCACTTCCTCCAGGAGCACGCCACACCGGACCGGCTGCGCGCCTACGCCGCCCAGCGCTCCCTCTACCACCTCAAGGAGGCCGACCCGCACGCCTGGGTGCTGCCCCGGCTCAGCGGACGCGCCAAGGCGGGCATGGCCGCGATCGAGTACGACGAGTTCGGCGCCGGCCGGGCCGACCGTGTCCACGCCCGGCTCTTCGCGGACCTCATGACGGACCTGGGCCTGGAGACGGCGTACGGCCACTACCTGGACGAGGGCCACGCCGAAATGCTGGCCCTCGTCAACCTCATGTCCCTGTTCGGTCTGCACCGGCGGCTGCGCGGCGCCCTGGTCGGGCACTTCGCCGCCGTGGAGATCACCTCGTCGCCCGCCTCGCGCCGCCTGGCCCTCGCCATGAAACGGGCGGGCGCCGGGCCCGCCGCCGAGTTCTTCTACACCGAACACGTGGAGGCGGACGCGGTCCACGAGCAGGTCGTGCGGCACGACGTCGTACAGGGGCTGCTGGACGACGAACCCGCCCTGGAGGCGGACATCGTCTTCGGGATCGACGCCACCGGCTTCCTGGAGGACCGCCTCGGCGACCGGCTCCTGACGGACTGGGGCGCCGCCGCTTAGGGAAGCTCCGCCAGCAGCCGGCGCAGCTCACGCGTGCTGCCCCGGCCCTTCGCCCGTACGATCTGCGCCGCGACGGCGCTCAGCTTCCGGTTCGTGTGCTGCGAGAGCACCCGCAGGACGTCGAACGCCCGGCCCGGGTCGCAGTCCAGCAGGTGCGTGACGATGCCGATCGCCTGGTCGATCACGGCACGCGTCGCCATCGCCGTCCGCAGCTGCTCCGCCTCCGCCTCGGCTCCGGTACGGGCATGCTCGCGCAGAAGTCCGCCGACCGTCTCCTCGGCCAGCGCCCCGACCGCCTCGCGGGCCGCCGCCGTGAGCCGCCACGGACGGAACGCGTACAGGGTGACCGTCGCCGCCACGCCCCCCGCCGTCACCGGCACCGCCGCACACGCGCGCAGCCCCCGTTCCAGCGCCGCGATCCGGAAATCCGGCCACCGCGCGTCGGTGACGAGATCGGTGGCCCCGACCGTGCGCAAGGAGCGGGCGGCATCGACGCACGGCCCCTCGCCGGTGTCCTCCTGGAGCGCGGCCAGCACCGCGAGATCCGGGTGGGTCGAAGCGCTGTGACCTTCCCCGCCGGGGCACCGCAGGGACACCGACGCGCCCCGGCACCCGGCCGCACAGCGCATCGCCCGCCGGCCCAGCCGGACCAGACACGGCGCCACGGCCGCGCCATCGGTCACCGTGTCCATCGGCCGCGCCACCCTCAGCCTCCCTGGGAACCCGCCGGTCTCCGCCCCCAGCGGGACGGAACGGGACCCGCCGCGCCGCTCGGCACCGTGACACCGATGATCGGCTAGCTTCGTCGTATGAACGGGCCACCGGAGGGCGAGAGCGGTCGTCAGGCCCTCGTCGCCCGCGCACGGGAACTGCGCGCGGCCCGGGACCATCCTCCCGCCGAATACCCCGTCCTGCTCGACGCGGCCCTCGCGGAGCTGGACCACGCGATCGAGGCCCTGCGCCGGTCCGAGAACCCGCAGGGGACGCCCCGGAGACCGGGTGCGAAGGCGGCGCCCCACCCGTTCAAGGCCATCTTCGACCAGCTGCCGTGGCCCGTCGTCCTGACCGACAGGCAGACCGTGGTGCGCCGCCTCAACCGGGCCGCCGCCGAACTGGCCGGGCTCCATCCGGGTTATGCCGTGGGCCGCCCCCTCGCCGCGCTCCTGCGCCCCGCCGACCGGGCCGCCCTCCGCGCCCATGCGGCGGCCGTGGCCGCCGGTGAGGGAGGCCGCAGCCTCCCGGTCCGCCTCCCCGGGCTGCCGGACGGCCCGCTGTACGCCACGCTCACCGGGATCGACACGCCGGAGGGGCGGGGGCGGGACGTGCTCCTGGTGCTCGCCCCGGCACCGGCCCCCCGCACCGCCGCCCGCACCGGTGACCGGGCCGGCCCCTCGTCGGCCGTACGCCAGGCCGAGCTGACCGGCCTCCTGGACCGCACGGCCCGGGCCCTCCTGGAACGTGAGCCCTCCGCGGCGGCCCTCGGCGCCGTCGCGGGGCTCCTGCGCGACGGTCTCGCGGACTGGGCCCTGCTCGACCTGGGGCCCCCGGACGCGCCGGTCCGGCTCGCGGTCCACGGCCCCCCGGTGCCGGACGACGAGGGGCTGGAGAAGGCGTTCCTGCGGCAGGACCCGCGCGCCTGCCCCGTGGCGGTCGAGGTCATGGCCTCCGGCGAGGCGGTGGTGGAACAGCCCACGGACGACCTGGACAGGCTGGGGGCGGACGAGAGCGGCGCGCCGCTCATGGTCCGCGCCGACGTCACGGCCCTGCTCTCCGTGGCGCTGACCGCGTCCGGCGGCACGACGGTGCTGGGGGCGCTGACCCTGCTCCGGGGAGGGGCCGGGCCGCCGTTCTCGCTGCTGGAGGCCGGCGCCGCGGAGATCGCGGCGGGCCATATGGCAGTCGTCGCCCGGCGGGGCGGTGCGGGCGGGCCGGACGTGCGCTGAGCGGCGGGCGCGACGGACCGTCCGGGGAAGAAAAACCGGCCGGTCAGGGGTGCCGGTGCCGTGCGGTGGCATACGGCGAGGTGGGGGAGGGCGGGAATCGCCCCGGCGCGAGAGGGCCCGCTCCCCGGCCGATCGAGCATGGAGGACATGATGGTGCGGACCGTGGGTGTGGAGGAGGAGCTGCTGCTCGTCGACGGGCAGAGCGGCGAGCCCAGGGCGCTGTCGACGGCCGTCCTGGCCCTCGCCGAGCGGCGCGCCGAGGGCGACTCGGCCTTCGAGCAGGAGCTGCACCGCCAGCAGCTCGAATTCGCCACCGAGCCGCGCGCGGACATGCGGGAACTCGCGGACGAGATCGTGCGCTGGCGGGCGGAGGCGGCCCGCAGCGCCGCCGAGGCCGGGGGAGCGGTTGTCGCGCTCGCCACCTCTCCGCTGCCCGTCAGTCCGTCCATCGGCGAGGGAGAGCGGTACCGCTGGCTGGCCGACAGATTCGGGCTGACCACGCAGGAGCAGCTGACCTGCGGATGCCATGTGCACGTCTCCGTGGAGTCGGACGAGGAGGGCGTCGCGGTCCTGGACCGCATCCGCCCCTGGCTCGCCGTGCTGCTCGCACTGAGCTCCAACTCGCCGTTCTGGCAGGGCCAGGACACCGCGTACAGCAGCTACCGCAGCCGGGTCTGGGGCCGCTGGCCCTCCGCCGGGCCCATGGAACTGTTCGGTTCCGCGCGCCGTTACCACGACGAGGTCGAAGCCCTCGTCGGCACGGGCGTCCTGCGCGACGAGGGCATGATCTACTTCGACGCCCGCCTCTCTCACCGCTACCCGACCGTCGAGGTCAGGGTCGCGGACGTCTGTCTCGACCCTGCCGACGCCGCGCTGCAGGCCACGCTGGTGCGGGGCCTGGTCGAGACGGCCGCCCGGGCCTGGCGGGCGGGCGATCCGCCGGAGCCGTACGGGGTGGGGCTGCTGCGCATGGCCGCCTGGCAGGCGGGCCGCTCGGGCCTGGAGGGGGAACTGCTGCACCCCGCCACCATGCGCCCCGCCCCCGCACCCGCCGTGGTGCACGCCCTGCTCACCCATGTGCGCGAGGCGTTGGAGGACAGCGGGGATCTGACGTCGGCGCGGGAGGGGATCGAGAGGGCCCTGAAGAGCGGCACCGGGGCGCGGGTCCAGCGTGACGCGCTCTCCCGCACGGGCAGCCTCCACGACGCGGTCACCGAGTGCGTCAGCCGCACACGCGGCTGAGCCGGGCGACGGCCTCCCGCCCGAGGGGGCGGGAGGCCGTCGGGTGCCGCGCGCTCAGTCGTCCGCGCAGACCCGTACGGTGTGCAGCTCCGGGTCCGCCGGGTCCGGCAGGTTCATCCCCGCTTCCAGACCGGTCAGGAGATAGCGCAGCACCGGCTCCGTCAGCCGTTCACCGGGCAGCACCACCGGGATGCCCGGGGGGTACGGCGTGATCATCTCGGCGGCGACGCGCCCCGCGGCCCGCTCCACCGGGACGTCCTCGGTCGCGTGGAAGTAGGCGTCGCGCGGCAGCCTCGCCTGGTCCATCCGCAGCTCCGACGGTGCCGGGACCGCCACCTCGGGCCCCCGGGGCAGTGAAGGAGCCTGCCGGGCGAGGTCGCGCAGCCCCGTCAGCAGCCGCTTCGTCGTCTCGACGTCGTCGGCGTGGGTGAGCTGGGCGCTGACGCGCCGGTGGTCCATCAGGTGCGTGTCCATGTGGTGGTGTTCGCGCAGCCAGTCCGCCGCCAGATAGCCGGAGATCCCGAGGTTTGCGATGTCGATGACCACCGGCAGCGGGTCGAACTCGGAGCCCGGACCGCAGAAGTCGTCGCGGTCGTTGACGTGCATCCCGTCGATCGACTCGATCTCCTCGCGCACCGAGGCGGCGAGGTCGAGGGCACGCGACATCAGCGTGTGCCCCTCCAGCACCATCTGGCGCCGCCAGCCGTCCATGCCCGCGTACAGCAGGACGGAAGGGCTCGTCGTACCCAGCAGATCGGCCCGGGACGCCAGCGTGTCGTGGTCGATCAGGTCGCCCCGCAGATGGAACACCGACCCCTGTTCCAGGCCGCTGCCCATCTTGTGGATGCTGGTGACGCAGACATCGGCGCCCGCGTCCATCGCCCACGTCGGCAGATCCGGATGGAACGGCAGATGCGCGCCCCACGCCTCGTCCACGACGAGCGGGCGGGAGCGCCGGTGACACACCTCGGCGATGGCCCGCAGATCCGCTGCCACCCCGTACGGCGTGGGGCTCGTGACCAGGGCGCCCTGCGCGTCCGGGTGCTCCTCGAACGCCCGCTCGTACGCCTCCGGGGACGGCGGGTGCGCGAGATGGCGTTCGGTGTCCCACTGCGGCTCGACCCACACCGGCCGGATGCCCGAGAGGATGAGTCCGGAGATCACCGCCTTGTGGGCGTCCCGCCCCACCAGGAGCTTCTGGCCGTGTGCGGCGACGCTCAGCATCGCCGCCTTGACCGACAGGGAACTGCCGCACGTCGAGAAGAACGCGTGCTCCGCGTGCACGGCGTCGGCCATCAGGACCTCCGCGCGTTGGAGCACCCCCGACTTCATCCGCCGGTCGTCCAGTCCGCCGCTGGCCAGGACGTCGCCGAGGAACACGGCGTCGCCCAGCACGGCCCTGACCTCGGGCGCCGCACCCCGCGCCTGTTTGTGCCCCGGGGGCGTGAACCCCAGCTCACCCCGCTGCCGGTAGGCGGCCAGGGCGTCGAGAACGGGTGCTTCCTGATGATTCTTCGGCATGTCCGCCGCCTTCCCGTGGTCTGCCCCGTCAATCCGTACGCCGGACAGCCCTCAGGGGAGCGGCGTGCCGCCGGTCGCGTTCACGATCTCGCCGGTGATGAAACTCGCGTTGTCGGAGGCGAGGAACACGTATGCCGGAGCCATCTCGGCCGGCTGGGCGGGCCGCCCCAGCGGGCTCTGCTTCCCGAACTCCTTCGTGTCCGGCAGCGTCGCCGGGATCAGCGGCGTCCACACCGGGCCGGGCGCCACGGCGTTCACCCGGATGCCGTCGGACGCCAGCATCTGGGCGAGGCCCTGGGTGAAGGTCACGATGGCGCCCTTGGTCATGGCGTAGTCCAGCAGATGCGGACTCGGCTTGTACGCCTGCACCGACGTGGTGTTGATGATCGAGCCGCCGGCCGGGATGTGCGGCAGGGCCATCTTGCACAGCCAGAACATCCCGTACAGGTTGGTGCGCAGCACCCGGTCGAACTGATCCGTGGAGATCGCGGAGATCCCGTCCGGCTGTGCCATCTGGTACGCGGCGTTGTTGACGAGCACGTCGATGCGCCCGAACTCCTGCACGGCGCTCCCGATCAGGGCACGGCACTGCTTCTCGTCCCGGATGTCGCACGCCTCCGTCAGCGCCTGCCGCCCCGCCTCCTCGACCAGCCGGGCCGTCTCCCGGGCCTCGTCCTCCTCGGTGTCGAGGTGGGTGATCAGCACATCCGCCCCCTCGCGGGCGAACGCCAGCGCGACGGCGCGGCCGATCCCGGAGTCGCCCCCCGTCACCACGGCCTTGCGGTCCTTCAGGAGCCCGTGGCCCCGGTAGGAGTCCTCGCCGTGGTCGGGCGGCGGGTCCATGGGGCCGGTCCAGCCGGGATGTTCCTGTTCCTGCTGCGGGAAGTCGGGCCGCGGGAAGCGCTCGGTGGGGTCCTGACCGGGTGTGCTCATGGGGCCTTCTTCCGTGACTGGTCGTGGGGTCGGTCCGGGGGTCACCGGACGCACTCGATGACGAACCCGCTCCGGGGCTCGGGCGGGACGCGGTGGAGGGGGACGGACAGGTGCTGTTCCGGCACCCGGTACGCGAAGAAGTGGACGGGGGCGGCCCCGTGCAGCGCGATGACCCGTTTGCCGAGCAGGCGGGTGCGGAACGGCGCGCCGCCGCCCCGCCCCCGGCGGTCCGGCCGCCGCGCGTGACCCCGGAGCAGGAGGGACAGGGTGCTGTCGGCCATGAAGTCTCCGTAGGACAGGGGCGGGGTCCGTGCGGCGGCGTGGCGTCCGGGGACGGCCCGTCGGTGCCCCGCCGTCGATCCTGGGCGCACCCGGACCGGCGCGCGACTCGGAGTCCGCCGGACGGCGCTGCGGCTGTGGTCCCAACCGCAGCGCCTGCTCCCGCGTACGCCGGGAGCCTGGCCAGGCGGGTACCCGTGCCGCTGAGCGACATGCGGGGCGGCCGGGGCGTTTTCGTACGGCATGACCCCCTGACCGCCCCGACCGCCCGGCTCCCCGGATTGAATCGGGCATTCCGGTTGAACCCGGATTCCGTGGGAACCCGTCCGACGGAACGGCTGTGCGGGCACGCCCGCAGGACGACCCGGGAGGAACCGAGGAGACATGGGAAGGCATGCCGAAATCGCCCGCGCCCTGGCCATGAGGGCGAAGGCGGCGAAGCTCAAGTCGGACGGCGCCGCACTGGGCGACGAGAGCCTGAAGGCGGAGGGGCGCCGGCGCGAGACCGCCGGACGGATCGCCCAGGCCGAGGCGAAGGCGGCACGGCGCGAGGGCCGCCACTGAACGGCGGCGCAGCCGTCACTCGACAGCGAGGAGATCACTCATGCGTGCACTGACCTGGCAAGGAAAGCGTGACGTCCGCGTCGAGACCGTTCCCGACCCCGTCATCCAGGACCCGACCGACATCATCATCCGGGTCACCTCGACGGGCATCTGCGGATCGGACCTCCATCTGTACGAAGTGCTCGGCCCCTACCTCGACCCCGGCGACATCCTGGGCCACGAGCCGATGGGCGTCGTGGAGGTGACGGGCCCCGAGGTGACCGCCGTGTCACGCGGTGACCGCGTCGTCGTCCCGTTCAACGTCTCCTGCGGCACCTGCTTCATGTGCGGCCGGGGCCTGCACTCGCAGTGCGAGACCACGCAGGTCAGGGAGTACGGCACCGGAGCCTCGCTCTTCGGGTACACCAAGCTCTATGGGCAGGTCCCCGGCGGGCAGGCCGAGCTGCTGCGGGTTCCCTTCGGCAACACCCTGCCCGTCAAGGTGCCCGAGGGGCCGTCGGACGACCGGTTCGTCTATCTGTCCGACGTGCTGCCCACCGCCTGGCAGGCCGTCGAGTACGCCGCGATCCCGCCCGGCGGCAGCGTCACCGTCCTCGGCCTCGGCCCGATCGGCGACATGGCCGCCCGCATCGCCCTGCACCGGGGCGCCGGCCTGGTCATCGGCGTGGACCTGGTCCCCGAGCGCCTCGCCCGCGCCGCCGCGCGCGGCGTCCAGACCCTCGACCTCGGGCGGTACGGCAAGGACCTGCCGGACGCGGTCCGGGACCTCACCGGCGGCCGGGGCACCGACGCGGTCATCGACGCCGTCGGCATGGAGGCCCACGCCATCGGCGCGCCGATCGGCAAGGCCGGCCAGTGGGCGGTCGGCCTCCTGCCGGACGCGGCGGCCCGCCCGCTCATGGAACGTGCCGGCATCGACCGGCTCACCGCCCTCCTCACCGCCATCGACGTGGTCCGCCGGGGCGGCACCATCTCCATTTCCGGTGTCTACGGCGGCGCCGTCGACCCGCTGCCCCTGCTCACCATGTTCGACAAGCAGATCCAGCTCCGGATGGGCCAGGCGAACGTCAGGCGCTGGGTGCCCGAGATCCTGCCGCTGCTCGTGGACGAGGACCCGCTGGGTGTGGACGGCTTCGCCACGCACCACCTGCCGCTGGAGGACGGCCCGAAGGCGTACGCGACCTTCCAGGCGAAGGCCGACGGCATGGTCAAGACGCTGCTGCGGCCCTGAGCCGCGACGAAGGGATTCACCGTGAACGCATCGCAAGGGCTGCGCGTCGTCGTCACGGGCGCCACCGGCAACGTGGGCACGAGCCTCGTGCGGGCCCTCTCGCAGGACCCGGACGTCGGATCGGTCCTCGGCCTGGCCCGGCGGCTGCCCGGCCTCAGCCTGCCCGGCGTCGAGTGGGGGAGGGTGGACCTCTCCCGCCCGGACAGCGCCCGGACACTCGGCTCCCTGCTGACGGGTGCGGACGCCGTCGTCCACCTGGCCTGGCGCTTCCAGCCCACCCGCGACCCGGTCGTCACCTGGCGCAGCAACGTCGAGGGCTCCCTCCGCGTCTTCGACGCGGTGCGCACGGCCGGTGTCCCGGCGCTGGTCCACGCCTCGTCCGTCGGCGCCTACGCGCCCGGCCCCAAGCGTGAGCCCGGCGTGGACGAATCGTGGCCGACCCATGGCTGGCCGGACGCCGCCTACTGCCGGGAGAAGGCGTATCTGGAACGGGTCCTCGACACCTTCGAGCTGCGCCACCCGCAGATCCGGGTGGTACGGATGCGGCCCGGCTTCCTGTTCAAGGAGACGGCCGCCCCCGAGCAGCGCCGCATCTTCGGCGGGAAGTACCTCCCCGGCGTACTCCTCCGCCCCGACCTGCTGCCCTTCGTGCCCGACCTGGAAGGGCTGAGGTTCCAGGTGCTGCACACGGACGACGCCGCCGAGGCGTACCGGCTCGCCGTGCTCGGCGACGTACGCGGCCCCTTCAACCTGGCCGCCGACACCGTCACCGACGCCCGCTCCCTCGGCGCGCTCCTCGACGCGCGGGTGGTGCGCGCGCCCGTGCCGCTCGTACGCGGCGCACTGGCGACCGCCTGGCACGCCCGTGCGGTCCCGGCGTCGCCCCACCTCTTCGACGCCGTGCTGCGCCTGCCCGTCATGGACTGCGCCCGGGCGCACGAGGAGCTGCGCTGGCGGCCCCGCTACTCGGCGTCCGAGGCCCTGACGGCGTTCCTGCGCGGTGTCGTACGCGGCACGGGCGAGGAGACCGCCCCGCTGGCCGGCAGCCGGTGGAGCTGAGGGGATGCAGGGCGACAGTTCGCCGCGAAAGCCCACGGATGCCACCATGGCAACCATGTCCCGCAAGGCGCTGATCGTCATCGACATGATCAACCCGTACGACCACGAGGACGCCGACCAGCTCCTTCCCTCGGCCGAGCGCGCCGTGCCCGTCATCGCGGACATGCTGAAGACGGCCCGGGGCAGTGGTACACGCGTGATCTACGCCAACGACAACTTCGGCGACTGGCGCTCCCACCACGGGGAGATCGTTGCGGCGGCCATGGCCGGCGCCCGCCCCGACCTGGTCGAACCGCTGAAGCCCGACGAGAACTCGCTCTTCGTCGTCAAGGCCCGGCACTCGATCTTCTACGAGACGCCCCTGCCGTACCTGCTCCATCAGCTGGACGTCGACCACCTCGTCCTGACCGGCCAGGTGACGGAGCAGTGCATCCTCTACTCCGCGCTCGACGCGCACATCCGCCACATGGAGCTGACGATCCCGCGCGACGGAGTGGCCCACATCCACCCCGACCTGGCGGACGCCGCCCTGCGGATGACGGAACGGAACATGGGCGCCCGGGTGTGCGCCGCCGAAGAGATCCACCTGTGACACCGCCGGCCCGGCCCGGCACGAAAGGACCCGCATGACGCGCGCCGCACTGTTCGACGTGGACGGCACCCTGGTCGACACCAACTACCTGCACGTCACCGCGTGGTGGGAGGCGTTCCGCCAGGCCGGGCACACCGTGCCGATGCCCGCGATCCACCGCGCGGTCGGCCTCGGCTCCGACGACCTCGTCGCCCATCTGCTCGGCTCGGGCCGGGACCGGGACCAGGACGCCGGCATCAGCGCCACGCACTCCGCGCTGTACGCCACCTACTTCGAGCGCCTGCCCCCGCTGGACGGCGCGGCGGACCTGCTGCGCGCCCTGGCCGGCCGGGGCTGGACGATCGTCCTCGCCACCTCCGCCTCCGGCCACGAGCTCGAGGCCCTGCGGCGCGCGCTCGACGCCGACGACGTGATCGCCGGCACCGCCAGCTCCGACGACGTGGACGAGGGGAAGCCCGCCCCGGACCCGATCCGCCATGCGATGGACATCGCCGGCGCCACCAGCGAGGAGGCGGTGTACATCGGCGACTCCGTCTGGGACATGACGGCGGCCACCAGGGCGTCGGTCCCCGCCGTGGGCCTGCTGTCGGGCGGCATCCCCCGGGCGGACCTGGAGGAGGCCGGGGCCGTGGAGGTCCACGCGTCCCCGGCCGCCCTCCTGGACCGCCTCGACACCGGCGTCATCGCCCGTATGAGCCCCTGAGCCCGAGCCCTCCCGGGCTGAGCTCCCGAGCCCGGTGTCCTACGCCCTCAGCCGCCGCCGTCGCACAGGCAGAACGGGTGCCCCGCCGGGTCCGCGAAGACCCGGAAGCCGCGCTTTCCGTCGTCGTCGTCCAGATCGAGCGGCGTGGCCCCCAGGGCGAGCACCTCGCGCTGGGCGGCCTCCATGTCCTCCACCTCGAAGTCCAGGTGCTCCTGCTGCGAGTTCCGGTCGGCGCGCGGCCACTCGGGCGGCTGGTAGCCGGGGGCGAGCTGGAAGGCCAGGCGCGCCCCGCCGGGAACCCGGAGGTCGTACCAGCGGTCGTTGTCGTGCGTCACCTCCCCGCCCAGCACCTTCTGGTAGAAGCCGGCGAGTGCCGCCGGGTCCGGGCAGTCGACGGCAACCAGGCAGTAGGTCGCGACAGCCATGTCTTCCCTCGCTTCCGGTGTACGCGGATATGCGGATGTCCCCCTCCCGGGTTCCGCGTCCGGCGCGGGGGAAACATGATCCGGATCGCGGGGGAAACACGATCCGGAAGCAGTGAAGCCGGTACGTTTCGACCGCTGGGGATCGGTAACCCATCCCATATGGTGCAATTCGGATACACGATGATGACCGAGCAGTCGGGGCCGCGTGCCCTCGTCGAGGACGTGGTGGCGGCCGAACAGGCCGGCTTCGACTTCTCCGTGACCTCCGACCACTACTTCCCCTGGCTGAAGTCCCAGGGCCACGCCCCGTACGCCTGGAGCGTACTGGGCGCCGCCGCGCAGGCCACGACGCGCATCCCCCTGATGACCTACGTGACCTGCCCGACCACCCGTTACCACCCGGCCGTCGTGGCGCAGAAGGCGGCGACGCTGCAACTGCTTTCCGAGGGGCGGTTCCGGCTCGGGCTCGGCTCCGGCGAGAGTCTGAACGAACACGTGGTGGGCGGCGGCTGGCCGGATGCCCGGGTCCGGCTCGACAAACTCGAAGAGGCCGTGGAGATCATCAAGGCGCTCCTCGCCGGCGGCTACGTCAACCACCACGGCCCCCACTTCGACGTGGAGAACGCCAAGCTGTGGGACGTGCCCGACGTGGCCGTGCCGCTCGGTGTCGCCGTCTCCGGCGACCGGTCGTGCGAGATCGCGGGCCGGCTCGCGGACCTGGTGATTGCCACCGAGCCCAAGGAGGAACTGCTCACCGACTTCGACCGGCACGGCGGCGGCGGAAAGCCCCGGGTCGGCCAGTTGCCCGTCTGCTACGACACCGACCGCGACGCGGCGGTGAAGCGGGCCCACGACCAGTTCCGCTGGTCCGTCGGCGGCTGGAAGGTCAACTCGGAGCTTCCGGGCCCCTCCGCCTTCGACCAGGCCACGCAGTACGTCCGGCCCGACGACATCGCCGAGTCGGTGCCCTGCGGCGACGACGTCGGGCAGTTCGTGGAAGCGGTGCGCCCCTTCGTCGACGCGGGGTTCACCGAGGTCGCCCTCGTCCAGATCGGCGGAGACCACCAGAAGCCGTTCATCGACTGGGCCCAGGAGAAGCTGCTGCCCGCGCTGCGCGCCCTGTGACGTGCGTACGCACCCGGCCCGGCGAGGGACGGGTGCGTACGGAGTCACTCGGCGCGACCGGAGCCCTCGCGTCCGTTGGACGACCTGGCCAGTGCCCAGGCCGGGAAGACGAACCAGCAGACGAAGGACCACAGCGCCATCCCGCCCACCAGCCACAGGGCGAGCGTGTTGTGCAGCGCCACGCGCATGATGAGCAGCAGCGCCGAACACATCGTGCAGAACAGCAGCACGAGCCCGAGCAGGGTGAGCCGCGACGCCCACACCACTGTCTCAGGCTTCAGGTGGCGGCCGGTCAGCAGCCGGTGGAAGCAGACGGGCCCGATCAGCGCGGCCGCCGTGGCGGAACCGAGGAGCACGGTGACGACGTAGATCGTCCGGTCGGTGTCCGACAGGGTGCCGAAGCGCGGCTGGAAGACCACCGCCAGCAGGAAACCGAAGAGGATCTGCACCCCGGTCTGCGCGACCCGCAGTTCCTGGAGCAGTTCCGTCCAGCGGCGGTCCGCGCGCTCCTCGGTCGTCTCGTCCCGCCCGCGGTGGACGTTCTCGCGGTCGTCGTTCCTGCGGTCGTTCTCTTCGGCTCGTCCGTTGTCCATGTGCGGTGTCCCTCCCTCCCTCGTGCCGAAACCTTTGTGCGCGGGCCGCCCGGCC
>NZ_JBMNDO010000106.1:0-27675 GCF_052542855.1 Streptomyces sp. SAS_281 | reverse complement strand
CCTGTGCCACGGCGTCGGCCCCTCCGCATCCGCGGGAACCCGCCGGCTGCCGGCCGAGGCCGTCTCCGTTCCGCCGCGAGGACACGGCCGCCGCTCGCCGCCGAGGCCGTGGGCGGGCGAACCCGGCGGTCATCGGGGAACGTGGACCACATGACTCCTTCGCAGACCCCGGACCCGGATCCGGAACCCCGCGAGACCACAGGGCTGGAGCCCGGCGGCGGAGTGCCGCCCGGAGAGACCCCGCCCGGCGAGAGCAGCATGTCGGGGGCGGGGCCCCAGGACACCACGTACAACCCGCCGAAGGGCTGGGCGAAGGCCCCGATGGCGATGATCACCATCGTGACACTCCTCGTCGCGGCGTTCTTCCTGGTGTACGCGATCATCCTGCTGCTCTGACGAGGGGGAGGGACGACCCGAACGGCCGAACCCGCCCGGTGCGGGAAGGCCGTGTCCGTGCGCCCGCACGGGCGGCTCGCCCTGCCGGGTGCATCAACCTCGCATAACTTGATGAAACGGCGCATACGTACACGTTCCGAAGGAGTCGACGCACGTGACGGACGTATCGAACAGGGGCCCCGCCGCCGGGAACGAGCGGGAGACGCTCACCAACCGGCAGGGCCATCCCGTCCACGACAACCAGAACCAGCGCACCGTCGGCGCCCGCGGCCCGGCCACGCTGGAGAACTACCAGTTCCTGGAGAAGATCAGCCACTTCGACCGCGAGCGCATCCCCGAGCGCGTCGTGCACGCCCGGGGTGTGACCGCGTACGGCTGGTTCGAGGCGTACGGCGCCTTCGGTGACGAGCCCATCGCCCGCTTCACCCGCGCCAAGCTCTTCCAGGAACGAGGCAAGCGCACGGATGTCGCGGTGCGCTTCTCGACCGTCATCGGCGGCCGGGACTCCTCCGAGGCGGCGCGCGACCCGCGCGGTTTCGCGGTGAAGTTCTACACCGAGGACGGCAACTGGGACCTCGTCGGCAACAACCTGGGGATCTTCTTCATCCGGGACGCGATCAAGTTCCCCGACGTGATCCACGCGCTCAAGCCGGACCCCGTCACGTTCGAGCAGCAGCCCCGGCGCATCTTCGACTTCATGTCGCAGACGCCCGAGTCCATGCACATGCTGGTCAACCTCTTCAGCCCGCGCGGCATCCCGGCGGACTACCGCCATATGCAGGGCTTCGGCGTCAACACGTACAAGTGGGTCAACGAGGCCGGCGAGTCGTTCCTCGTGAAGTACCACTGGATGCCCAAGGCGGGCGTGCGCAGCATGACCGAGGAGGACGCCGCCAACGTGCAGGCCGACAGCCTCGGCCACGCCACGAAGGACCTGTACGAGGCGGTGGGGCGCGGAGCCCACCCGGAGTGGGAGCTGCTCGTCCAGGTGATGGACGACCACGACCATCCGGAGCTGGACTTCGACCCGCTGGACGACACCAAGACCTGGCCCGAGCAGGACTTCCCGCCCAAGGCGGTCGGCCGGATGGTCCTCGACCGGATGCCGGAGAACTACTTCGCGGAGAACGACCAGATCTCCTTCGGCACCGGTGTGCTGGTGGACGGGCTCGACTTCTCCGACGACAAGATGCTGGTGGGCCGCACCTTCTCGTACAGCGACACCCAGCGCTACCGCGTCGGGCCCAACTACCTGCAACTGCCGGTCAACCAGGCCAAGAACGCCCCCGTGCGCACCAACCAGCGCGACGGCCTGATGACGTACCACGTGGACGGCGGCGGCGGGAACCCGATCGTCAACTACGAGCCGTCCATCACGGGCGGCCTGCGTGAGGCGCCGTACCCCGCGCACGACGAGGTGGGCCCCGAGGTGCGCGGCCGGCTCACGCGCAGGCGCATCCCCCGGACCAACGACTACCTCCAGGCCGGGCAGCGCTACCTCCTGATGGAGCAGTGGGAGCGCGACGACCTCGTGCGCAACCTCGTGGACCTGCTCGCGCAGTGCGACCGGCCGGTCCAGGAGCGGATGGTCTGGCACTTCCTGCTCGTCGAGAACGAACTGGGCCTCAAGATCGGCGAAGGTCTCCGCATCACCCCGGCGGACGTCAAGGGCATGGAGCCGCTGCCCGGCCAGACCCTCACCGACGAGGACCGGCAGCGCCTCTCCCGCCTGGGCGACAACCCGCCGCGCGACGTCACCGGTCTGACCATGACCCACTGCGTCCCCGACGAGCGCCACGTCGTCACCCGCTGACGCGACCGGCCCTCCCGCGCGTCCGCCGCGGGAGGGCCGGCCGGGTGCGGTCAGCGCTTCAGCGTGAGCAGACCGGGGCGGTAGGGGAGGAGACCGTAGTCACCGCCGGACTGCGGGCTGCGGCCCTGGTAGAGCAGCTGCAGGTTGCAGGGGTCGACGGTCATGGTCTGGTCGGGGCCGGTGCGGATCAGTTCGCCGTGGCTGATGTCGTTGGTCCAGGTGGCGCCGCTGTTGGCCTTGCCGGCGAAGGGGTTGCTCTCGGTCGCGGCCTGCGGCGTCCACGAGCCGTTGAGGCTGGTGGCCGTGAACGAACGGAAGTAGCGGCCCTGGGAGCCGATCGCCTCGACCATCATGAGGTAGCGGTTCTGGCCCGCCAGCTTGTACACCTGCGGGGCCTCGAACAGGTTGTTCGTCGAGTCGCTCATGACCACGGTCGAGGACGAGCCGAAGCTGCCCGGGAAGTTCCCGATCGGCATGCTCGCCCGGTAGATCTTGCCGTTGTCACCGGCGAAGAACAGGTACATGTTCGTCCCGTCCCCGATGAGCGTCTGGTCGATCGGTCCCGTGCCGGAGCCGCTGATGCTCCCCGAGAAGAGGGTCTGCGGGGCCGACCAGCCGTTCGCGTTGGTGGGGTCGTTCGACGTCCGGTACGAGAAGGCGGTCGCGCCCCACTGGTAGGTGAGCACCCAGATGTTCTTCGGCGCGAAGTAGAAGAGCGTGGGTGCCACGGTTCCGGAGGACATCGCGTTCTGCCCGGCCGACGCCATGTCCGACCAGTTGGTGAACGGGGTGAAGTTCATGGACCCCCAGCTCGACCCCGTGTCGTGCGTCGTGGCGTAGACGAGCTGCTTGCCGTTGTACGGGACGACGGTGAAGTCCTTCAGCGAGGCCCATCCGGACCTCGGCTGCGCCAGCGCGCCCGTGGAGCTCCACTGGTACGAGGACGGGAGCTCACACGTACCGGTGCCCGGGTTCTCGTCGCCGACCTTCACCAGCTTCCACTGCTGGTTGGCGCCGCCCCAGTCGTCGTACTGAACGACATTCGCCCCGTCGGCGGTGGAGGCACCCTGTACTTCGAGGGCCTTGCCGCTGTGGCGTGAGATCAGCCGCACGTAGCCGTCACTGCTGTCGGCCAGCCGCCACTGCTGGTTGGTGGCGTTCAGGTCGGTCCACTGGACGATCGAGCCGCCGTTCGCGGTCGACCAGTTGTAGACGTCGAGCACCTTGCCCGAGTGGCGGGACCTGACGCGGTAGTAGCCGTCCCCGGAATCGACGAACTGCCACTGCTGCTGGGCCTGGTCGTTGCGGGACCACTGGGTGATGCGGGCACCGTCACCGGTCGCCAGGTTGTAGACGTCCAGCGCCTTGCCGCTGGTGCGGTTGACCAGGACGTACGAGGCGTTGGAGTCGACGGTCGCGGCGGCCGCGGGCTCGGCGCCGAGGAACGTGGCGACGAGCAACAGGGGTGCCAGGACGGCGAGCAGGCGTCCTCTGCGGAAGGGGAACGGAAGGCGGAAACGCATCTGGGGACCTCCTGGAAGCAGGGATGCGAGGGGCACGGACAGCGCCGAAATATTTCGAACGGGGCCCGGCGTGTGGTGCCACAAGCTAGAAATGTTAGCGCTCACAGTCAAGGTGTTCGGCGGATTCTCTCGCAGAAGACTCGACTTCGGTGGTTTCGAAATGTTTCGAGCGTGGATCGGAAACATTCTCGGTGCGAGGTATTGACGATCCACTGTCAAACCCTCAATCATCCGTTCCGAGGCGGGCCGTGCGGTCCGCCGCGCTTCGGTCCTTCCCCGATCCCCCCTACCGAGGAGGCACAGCCATGGGCTTCTACGCCCTTCCGAGATCCGCTCTCAGCCGGCCATTCCGCGCGCTGCTCCCGGCGCTGCTCGTCGGCGTCCTGGGCGCGTCCGCCGCGCTGGTCGCACCGTCGGACGCGCACGCCGCAGAGAGCACGCTCGGCGCCGCCGCCGCGCAGAGCGGGCGCTACTTCGGCACCGCCATCGCCTCGGGCAAGCTCGGCGACTCGGCGTACACCTCCATCGCCTCCCGCGAGTTCAACATGGTGACCGCCGAGAACGAGATGAAGATCGACGCGACCGAGCCCCAGCGGGGTCAGTTCAACTTCAGCTCGGGCGACCGCGTGTACAACTGGGCGGTGCAGAACGGGAAGAAGGTGCGGGGCCACACCCTGGCCTGGCACTCCCAGCAGCCCGGCTGGATGCAGAGCCTCAGCGGCAGCACTCTGCGCCAGGCGATGATCGACCACATCAATGGCGTGATGGGCCACTACAAGGGCAAGATCGCCCAGTGGGATGTCGTGAACGAGGCGTTCGCCGACGGAAGTTCTGGTGCCCGCCGGGACTCCAACCTGCAGCGCAGCGGCAACGACTGGATCGAGGTCGCCTTCCGCACCGCGCGCGCCGCCGACCCGAGCGCGAAGCTCTGCTACAACGACTACAACGTCGAGAACTGGACCTGGGCGAAGACCCAGGCGATGTACAACATGGTCAAGGACTTCAAGCAGCGCGGCGTCCCGATCGACTGCGTCGGCTTCCAGTCGCACTTCAACAGCGGCAGCCCGTACAACAGCAACTTCCGCACCACGCTGCAGAACTTCGCCGCCCTCGGCGTGGACGTCGCCATCACCGAACTCGACATCCAGGGCGCCTCGGGCTCGACCTACGCCAGCGTCGTCAACGACTGTCTGGCCGTCTCGCGCTGCCTCGGCATCACCGTCTGGGGCGTACGCGACAGCGACTCCTGGCGGTCCAGCGACACACCGCTGCTGTTCAACAACGACGGCAGCAAGAAGGCCGCCTACACCTCCGTCCTGAACGCGCTGAACAGCGGCTCGTCCACCGATCCAGGTGACGGCGGCGAGGAGGGCGGACAGAGCGGACAGCTCAAGGGCGTCGGCTCCGGCCGCTGCGTGGACGTGCCCAACTCCAGCACGTCGGACGGCACCGCCGTCCAGCTGTACGACTGCCACACCGCCACCAACCAGAAGTGGGAGCAGACCGCCGCCGGTGAGCTGCGGGTCTACGGCAACAAGTGCCTGGACGCCGCGGGCAGCGGCAACGGCTCCAAGATCCAGATCTACAGCTGCTGGGGCGGCGACAACCAGAAGTGGCGCCTCAACTCCGACGGGACCATCGTCGGCGTCCAGTCCGGCCTCTGCCTCGACGCCGTGGGAGCCGGCACCGCCAACGGCACTCAGCTCCAGCTCTACTCCTGCGGAAGCGGCAGCAACCAGCGCTGGACGCTGTCGTCCTGACACGGCCGACCGCTGTCCTCCTCCCCGGCCAGGACAGCGCTGACCGTCCGGAGGGCCGCCGCCGTCACGGCCCCCCCCCGCCCGCGGTTCCGGCTTCGTGAAACCGACGGACGAGCGAGAACCCGACTCCGCCCGGACCCGCGCCGCGGCGCCCGGAACGGTCGAAGGGAAGACCTTTCACGTGCACATGTACCACAACCCGGTCATCAGCGGGTTCCACCCCGATCCGAGCGTCTGCCGGGTCGGTGACGACTACTACCTGGTGTGCTCCAGCTTCGAGTACTTCCCCGGGTTGCCGCTCCACCACAGCAAGGACCTCGTGCACTGGGAGCACATCGGCAACGTCCTCGACCGGCCCGGTCAACTCCCCCTGCCCCTCCCCGGAGCCAAGGCATCCGGAGGTCTGTACGCCCCCACCATCCGGCACCACGGCGGCCGCTACTGGGTCGCCAACACCAACATCGACGGCGGCGGGAACTTCATCGTCTCCGCGGAGCGGCCCGAAGGGCCGTGGAGCGACCCCGTGTGGATGGACCTGACCGGGATCGACCCCGACCTCGCGTGGGAGGAGGACGGCACCTGCTGGTGCGCCTTCTCCGGTCCCGCCGGGGGCATCAACATGGCCAGGATCGACCCGGTCACGGGCGAGGTGCTGGAGGGGCCCCTCCCCACGTGGTCGGGCAGCGGTCTCAAGTTCCCCGAGGCACCCCACCTCTACCGCATCGGCGACTGGTGGTACCTGCTGATCGCGGAAGGCGGCACCGAACGCGGCCACAGCGTGTCCGTCGCCCGCAGCCGCTCCCCGCGCGGCCCCTGGGAGGGCGCACCCGCCAACCCGCTGCTGTCCCACAGCGGGACCGGCCGCCCCATCCAGAACACCGGCCACGGGGACCTGGTGGAGGCTCCTGACGGCAGTTGGTGGATGGTGCTGCTCGGCGTCCGCCCCCGTGGCTTCACCCCCGACGTGCACGTTCTCGGGCGCGAGACGTACCTGACGCCCGTGGAGTGGGACGAAGAGGGCTGGCCCGTGGTCGCCCCCGTGCCCGAGAGCCACGCGGCCCCGGCCGGCGCCTGGCACCCCGTCCCCGTTCCGCCCGTCCGCGACGACTTCGACGGGCCCGCTCTCGCCCCGCACTGGATCTCGCCGTTCGCCCGCCCCCGGACATCCTGGTCACTCGCCGAGCGCCCCGGCCTGCTCGTCCTCAGGGCGACCGGTCCCACCCTCGACCGCCCGGGGTACACCTTCGTCGGCCGTCGCCAGCAGCACCACGACTGCCGGGTCACCGCCCTGATCGACCCCGGAACGGGCCGCGGCGGACTCTGCGTGCGCCTGGACGAGGCCCACCACTACGAGGTGGAGGCCGGGGACGGCGAGGTCTCCGTCGTCGCCCGCATCGGACCCCTGCGCCAGACCGTGGCCCGCAGGCCGGCCCCCGCCGGGCCGTTGCGCCTCACCGTGACGATCCGCACCCACGACCTCGTGCCCGCGTCGCCCCACCTCACGGACGGCGGCACCACGGGCCCCGACACCATCGCCTTCTGGCTCGGCGATCCCGAGGCGCCGGACGCCCTGCCGCTCGCCGAACTGGACGGACGTTACCTGTCCACCGAGGTCGCCTGCGGCTTCACCGGCCGGGTGATCGGCATGTACGCCACCCGGGGCGCGGTGGCGTTCGACTGGTACGAGTACGTCCCGGCGGCCCCGCAGCCGTCCGTATGAGGCCCGCACGCGGACGCCGCACCTCGGGCTGTGTCCGTACACGGATCGCCCGCCCAGAGCGCCGCTCGGCCCGCGAAAGGCGCCCTGGCCGGTTGGGCTAACCTTTTCCCATGCCGCCTCGACCAGCCGGATCGCGTCCCACCTTGTCCCTGGTGGCCAAGACCGCCGGTACGAGCGTCCCCACGGTTTCCAAGGTGCTGCGAGGCGGAACGGACGTCTCGGCGGAGACCCGCGTGAAGGTCATGGAAGCCGTGCAGGCCGTCGGCTACACCCGCCGGGCCGGGTCCAAGAGCGAGAAGGGGCGGGACGACGGCGGCGGGCTGTCCCAGGTGCTCGACCTGGTGGTCACCCACTTCGAGGGATCGTGGGCGAACCTGCTGATAGCCGGTGTCGGACGTGAAGCGGCGGCAGCGGGGCTCGACGTCGTCCTGACCCTCGCGCAGCCGCAGGGCGACTGGGTGTCGCGGCTGCTGAGGAGACGCACCATGGGTGTGATAGGCACGCTGGTCGATCCCGCCTCACAGCAGCTCGGCGCACTCTTCGCCGCGGGCGTTCCCGTCGTACTCATCGACCCCACGAGCACACCCCCCTCCGGGGTGGCGAGCGTCGGAGTGGCCAACTGGGAAGGCGGCCGCATGGCCGGCGAACACCTGGTGTCGCTCGGGCACGAGCGGATGGGAGTGGTCGCGGGACATGCCCGCCACCTCTTCAGCAGGGCGCGCGTCGACGGTTTCCGTGCGGCCGCCGACACCACGACCGCCGGCACTGCCACGGTTTCGGTGGCCCACGGTGCGTGGAACCGGGCGAAGGCGGCGACCGCCACCCACGCCCTGCTCGACGGTGATCCGGGGATCACCGGAATCTTCGCCTGCGCCGACTCCATGGCACTGGGCGTCTACGACGCACTGGCGGCCCGGGGCCTGCGGATCCCCGGGGACATCAGCGTCATCGGCTTCGACGACCTGCCCGAGGCGCAGTACATCACCCCCGGTCTGACGACCGTCAGACAGCCGAGCACCGAGTTGGGCGCCGCAGCCGTCAAGCTGCTCATCGAGCTCTCCCGGGGCGAGGACGGGGGCGTCCGGTCACCGGCACGCATGGAACTGGCCACGGAGCTCGTCGTCCGGGCCTCCACCGGTCCCGTCCCGGCGGTCGTGCCGTCGCCCCGCTGACCCGGGCGGGCCGGTGGCCCCGGCCCGGGTCAGGACGGTGCGGGCGCCACGACCTGCAGGACGAGGCGGCTCGGACGGGCGGTGCCATGACGGATCGTGTGCACCGCGACGACGGGCTCCGCCGCCTGCCCGGCCGGGTCGAAGGCATTGCGTCCGACGTCCCAGCGCGGTGACGAACCCGGGGCGACGTCGACGCGCACCCGGTGGCCCGGCAGGAACGTGTGCGCCGTCGACCAGAGATCGATCACGAACTCGTGATCCCGGCCCGGCTCCAACGGCCCTCTCCCGCCCACGCCCGTGACCGGGTCCACGAACCGTGCCGACCCGCGCTGCACACCGTCGGTGACGACGCGACTGATGCCGTCCGGACCCTCGTCGCACAGCCGTACGATCAGGTCCGCGTCATTCCCCGTGGTCGTGAGGTGGACGACGGCGCGGACCGCGCCCATCACGGTGAGTTCCCCGGTGAGCGGCGCGGTGCGCCAGGAGACCACATCCCGGCGCGCCTCGACCGCCGCCTGATCGGCGGGCCCTGCCCCGAACGGTCCGAAGAGGAGCACCGCTCCGCCGCACGTGGGCACGGGGCACGCCGGATCGCTCGTCAGCCGCCGTTCGCCGGCCCCGGCGGCCTCCGTCGTCAGCGCGCCTTCCTCGTTCAGGTACAGCTCCAGCGTCCGCGTGCCGGGCGGAGGGAACTCCTCCAGGTCGATCCACCGGTTCGTGCCCATGAGGAACACCCGCACCGGCGGCAGGTCCGCCGGGGCGGCGCGCAGCGTGGCGCCGAACCACAGCACGTGCTGGGTGGTGAGGTCGCCGTGGCCGCCGAGAGCGTCGGCGGACGCCGCCGGTCCGAAGTCCGCTCCGGCGGCGCGGCCCGAGAAGTCGTCGTGCGTCCAGGGGCCGATCAGAAGGCGGGGGGCCGGCCCGCCGTCGTCCTTCGCACGGCGCAGCAGCCGCCGGTGGAGTTCCAGGGTCGAGCCGAGGAAGACGTCGAACCATCCGCCGATCAGGAAGACCGGTACGTCCACCGCGTCGATCCGGTCGACGACCTTCCCCTCGCGATGACGCTCCGACCCCAGCGGTTCACGCAGCAGCTCCAGACCCCACGCGACGATCCCCTCCGCGTCCTGCCCGGTGTGCGGGGCCGCGGCCCGGAACGCGGAACGGTCCGTGACCGCCCGCTCGGTGGCCTCCCACCGTTCCCTCTCGGCCTCCCGCTCGGGTGCGGAACCGATACGCGCGATCAGGTCCGGGGCGATCGCGTAGTGGGTCCACGCCAGGGTGCTGCCGATCTCCGGCACCCCGCCCCGGAATCGGAACCCGTCGAGTGCCGACAGCGCCGGCGTCATGGCCGGGGCGATCGCCCGCAGCGCCGGTGCGCCTCCGAGCAGGGCGGCGAACTGGGTGTCCGAGGCGTAGGAGGCGCCCCACATCCCGACGGTGCCGTCGCACTCGGGAAGCGCCGAGAGCCACGCCACGGTGTCCGCGCCGTCGTCGACCTCCTGCGCACAGGGGACGAACAACCCTTCGGAACCGTAGCGGCCCCGGACGTCCTGGAGCGCGACGAGGTAACCGGCGGCGGCGAGCCGCCCGACATCGAGCATCCCCTCGCGCTCCTCACGGGCGGCGTCGTAGGGGTGGCGGGTCAGCAGAGCCGGCCAGGGTCCGGGTCCGTGCGGAATGAGCAGCAGGGTGCGCAGGCGCGTCCCGTCGCGCAACGTGCACGTCGTCTCGCGGCGTTCGGCGACCGGATCGGTTCCACGGAAGCCGGTCTGCCCTTGAGCCGCGCTCGTGCCGTCGCTCACCGCAGGGCGACCGCCGTCCAGGAGGTCGGCGGCAGCTCGATGGTGAGCAGGCCGTCGGCGAGTTTCGCGCTGGTGTTCGCCGCCGGGGTCACCCGGTCCTGGTGGGCGAGCGTGTTCCTGGCGTACACGTCGGGGTCCGCGAGGGTCACCGCCTCGGCGATGCGCGAGCAGTCGAGGCCGCGCACGTCCACCGTGACCTCGGCCGCCTCCGCGATGTCGCGGTTGACGAGGAAGACCGCGGCCCTGCCCTCGTCGACGGTCGCGACGGCGTCGATGACGGATGCCTCACCATAGCGAGCCGTTTCGTACACCGGCGCGTCGATCAGGGGGCGGAGCACCTCGCCACTGGCCAGCCGGCTCGTGATCGAGAACGGATAGAAGGTCGTCTGCCGCCAGGCCGGGCCGCCGGGCTCCGTCATGATCGGTGCGATCACGTTGACGAGCTGGGCCAGGGACGCCGAGGTGACACGGTCGCTGCGGCGCAGAAGTGTCATCAGCAGGTTGCCGACGACGACGGCGTCCGCAACGGTGTAGGTGTCCTCCAGGAGACGCGGCGCGTGCTGCCACTCGGCGTGGATCTTGTCGGATTCCTGGTGCTCCTTGAGGTACCAGACGTTCCACTCGTCGAAGGAGACGCCGATCTTCTTGGACGAGCGCTTCTTGTGCCCCACGTGGTCGGCGGTCGCGACGACGGTGTCGATGAAGTAGTCCATGTCGGTCGCCGAGGCGAGGAAGGAGCCGAGGTCGCCGTCGTGCTCCTGGTAGTACGCGTGGCAGGAGACGTAGTCGACGTGGTCGTAGCTGTGCTCCAGTACGGTGCGTTCCCAGTCGCCGAAGGTCGGCATGGCCGATCCGGAGGAGCCGCAGACGACGAGTTCGAGGTTCTTGTCGGCCCGCTTCATGGCGGCGGCGGTGCGGGCCGCCAGCTTGCCGTAGTCGTCCGCCGTCATGAACCCGGTCTGCCAGGGCCCGTCCATCTCGTTGCCGAGGCACCACATGCGCACGTCGTGCGGTTCCGGAGTGCCATGGGCGACGCGCAGGTCCGACAACGTCGTGCCGGACGGGTGGTTGGCGTACTCGAGCAGGTCGAGTGCGGGCAGGATGCCCCGGGTGGCGACGTTGACGGCCAGCATCAACTCGGAGCCGGTGAGCCTGAGCCATCCGGCGAACTCGTCCAGACCCACCTGGTTGGATTCGAGTGAACGCCAGGCGAGGTCGCGGCGCACCGGCCGCTTCTCGCGCGGGCCGACCGAGTCCTCCCAGCGGAACCCGGAGACGAAGTTGCCGCCCGGGTAGCGGATGGTCGTGCTGCCGAGTTCCCGGACGAGGCCGACGACGTCCATGCGGAATCCGTCCGCGTTGGCGCTCGGGTGGTCCGGTTCGTAGAGACCGGTGTACACGCAACGGCCGAGGTGCTCGACGAACGAGCCGAAGGTGCGGCGCTGGACAGGGGCGATGACGGCCTGCCTGTCGAGTTCTATGTGGGCGCGGGGCAATGCGGCGGTCCTTTCGCGGTGATGGCGCGTGCCGGGCGGTCGGCATCGGGCAGCGGCCCGCCCCCGCCGGGACGTGCGGCAGGGGCAGGAGCAGGGGGTGGACGGTCCGGCGGGCCGGACGCCTGCGTCAGCCCTTCACGGCGCCGGTGAGGCCGCCGACGATGCGCCTCTCGAAGACCGAGAAGAAGATCAGTGCGGGCAGCATGGCGAGGGACGTGAAGGCGAGAACCTTCGCGGTGTCCGTGGAGTACTGGGAGGTGAAGACCTGGACACCGAGCGGCAGGGTGTAGTTCGCCTGCGTGTTGAGGATGTACAGGGGCAGGATGTAGTTGTTCCAGCTGCCGACGAATCCGAGGATGCCGACGGTCACCACACCGGGCAGTGACAGCGGCAGCACCATGCGGAAGAAGAATCCGAGCCGGCCCAGCCCGTCGATCGCGGCGGCCTCCTCGATCTCGTTCGGGATGGCTCTGAGGAACGGCACGAGGATGATGACGGTGGTCGGCAGGCCGAAGGCGATCTGCGGGATGATCACGCCGAGCAGGCTGTCGACGAGGCCGAGGTCCTTGATGACGAGGTACAGCGGAGTGATCGCGATGACCATGGGGAACATCAAACCGGCGGCGAACAGGGAGTACATCGCCCCCTTGAGCCTGAAGTCGTAGCGTGCGATGACGAAGCTCACCATCATCCCCGCGGCGACGATGCCGACGGTGCTGGCGATCGCGACGATGAGGGAGTTGGCGAACTCCCCCCAGAAGACGTTCGACGTGAGGATGCCGGTGTAGTTGCCGGTCACCCAGGGGTGCGGCAGGCCGGCCGGATCCGTGGTGATCTGCGAGTTGGAGCGGAATCCGCCGAGCACGATGTAGAGAACCGGTGCGACGCAGACACCGACGAAGAGCAGCGCGACGAAGTAGGTGACGGGGCTGCCCCACTTCTGCGGGGAGCCGCGGCGGTCGGTGGGCGGCTCCGGCTCCGGCGCGGGGGACGTCCGGGAAACGGTGGTCGTCACGCTCATCACACGGTCCCTTCGGTGACGGCGCCCCGGAGGTCGCGGCGCAGGACGAAGCGCTGGTAGATCAGGGCGACGACGAGCGAGATGACGAACATGACCACCGCGACGGCGCTGCCGTAGCCGTAGTTGCCCGCGTTGCGGCCCTGGGCGAGCATGTAGATCGCCATCGTCGAGGTGCCGGTCGTGCCCGCCACGTACGGGCCCCAGATGATGTAGACGAGGTCGAACAACTGCAGTGAGCCGATGATCGACAGGAAGGCCCAGATGCGGATCGTCGGCCCCAGCAGCGGCAGCGTGATGCGGCGTTGGATCTGCCAGTAGGTGGCCCCGTCGATCTGCGCGGCCTCGAAGATCTCCTCGGGGATCGACTGGAGGCCGGCGAGCATCAGGATCACCGCGAAGCCGATGTACTTCCACGTGATGATGGCGATCAGCGTCCAGATGGCCAGGTCCGGGTCGGCGATCCAGTCGGCCGCCAGGGAGCCCAGGCCGACCCGCTCCAGCAGGCCGTTGGCGGCTCCGTTGCTCTGCAGGATCAAGCCCCAGCCGATGCCGACGATGATCTCGGACACGATGTAGGGCACGAAGATCAGGACGCGGATGGCCGAGCGGCCGCGGATCTTCTGGTTGAGCAGCAGTGCGAGGCCGATCGCTATCGGGCCCTGGACCACGAGTGACAGCACGAGAAGCAGACCGTTGTGCCACAGGACGTCGTGGAAGGCGGGGTCGGTGAGGATCAGCTTGTAGTTGCCCAGGCCGACCCAGTCGGTGGGGTCTCCGTAGCCCTTCCACCGGTAGAACCCGTAGTACGCGGCGAGCACGATCGGGAAGATCACGAACGCCAGGAACATGATGATCGCCGGCGCGGACAGGACCGTGATCTCCAGTCGCATCCTGGCACGGCCTCGGCGGTGGGCAGCCGCTCGTGGCGGGGCCGGGGTTGCGGACTTCGCCACACCCCTGGCCCCTCGCGTGCCCTGCGACTGGCGGCCGTGGGCCGGGTCAGCGCCCAGGGTGTCGCTCATGTGTGCTTACTCAGCCCTTCTCGGCGGCGGCTTTGACGTCCTTCACGATGTCTTCGGCGCTGCCCTTGCCGGCCATCAGGTTCACGACGGCGATGTTCATCGCGTTGCCGACGTTCTGGCCGTACACGGTGTCGAGGAACTGCATGGAGTACGCCGCCTTGTTGAACGCCTGCAGCGCCGAGATGTTGTAGGTCTCGGTGACGACCCCCTGCGCGGCCTTGTTCACCGGAATGGTGTCGAACGCCTTCCCGTACGCTTCCTGCTGCTCCTTGGTCACGACGAACCGGAGAAAGTCCGACGCCGCCTTCGGCGCGTTCTTGGCGAGGGAGTAGCCCCCGGCGCCGCCCATGATCGCGGTCGGGTCGCCCTTGCCGCCGGGCACGGAGGGGAAGGGGAACCAACCCAGGTCGGGGAGCTGCTTCTTGTCCGGCGTCAGGTCGGCGATCACACCGGGGTCCCAGTTGCCCATGAGTTCCATGGCCGCCTTGTGGTTGGCGAGCATGCCGGCGGAGGATCCGGCTCCCTGCTGCGACGTCGCCGTCAGGAAGCCCTTCTGGAAGGGCTCGTGCCCCAGCAGACCGGCCAGGTCCTCGCCGGCCTTGTTCCAGCACGGGTCGTCGAACGTGAGCGACTTGGCGGCTTCCTGCATGGTCTCCTGGCTGCACTCACGCAGGACGAAGGTGTAGTACCAGTGCGCGGCCGGCCAGGCGTCCTTGGCGCCGACGGCGATCGGCGCGACCTTGGTCGTCTTCAACTTGGCGACGGCGTCCACGAGTTCGTCCATCGTCGTGGGCGGCGCGGTGATGCCGGCCTTCTTGAACAGGTCCTTGCTGTAGTAGATGCCTTCGGGCTGCGTGTCGAGCGGCATCGCGTAGACCTTGCCGTCGATCGATACGCCTTGCAGGGCCGCCTCGCCGACGTTCGCCCGGTCGGTGTCCGTCAGGTCCAGCGCCCGGATCTGACCGGCGTCGACCATGGCCTGCATCTTGCCTCCGCCGCGCTGGAGGAAGATGCTCGGCGCGGAGTTCGAGTTGAGCGCGTTCTGCAGCTTGCCGTCGAGGTCCTCGTTCTGGACCGACTGGATCTTGACCGTGACGTCCTGGTGCAGGGCCTGGAACGCCTTCGCGGCGTCCTTCCAGTACTTGGCCCCGCGCCCCTCCATGGCATTCGTCCAGACGGTCACCGTGGCATGCCCGTCGGACGTGCCGCTGCCGTCGTCGCCGCCGCCTGCGCAGCCGGCAGCGGCGAGCGCGACGCACAAGCCGATCGCGGCACCGGTCGTGCTGCGGATTCTCCTCGTCATCGTGGGAACTCCTGATCTGTTGCCGGTGGTCCAACTGCCGGGTTTTTTGCGCAAATTAATGAGCGCCCCGTGAGGTAGGTGCAAGGTCTACCGCTTGAAATAGGCACTGAGCAACCATGAGTTTTCGCAAGTTGCGGGATCGTTATCGATTGTTTCGATCATCGCGGGAGCAGGTGCGGGGCGGGCGCGGCAGACCACCGTTCGGTCCGCTCGGCGTCTTGACACCGCTTTCCCGATCTCCCTACGGTGCGCAGCACATTGAGCGAGCGCCGGCCTTCCGCCCGCCCGTCCGGGCGCGCCCCGCGCCGCACCGCAGCAGAGGAACCCCACCATGCGGATCGTCGTCCCCCGACAGCCGACAGCCCGACTGTCCGATGCCTGGCGTCATTGCGTCGGCACCGGCCGCCTGGATCTCGCGCTCCGGCGCGACTACCAGGAATCACTTGCCCTCGTTCAGCGCGACATCGGCTTCCGGTACATCCGGGGGCACGGTCTCCTCAGCGACGGGATGGGTGTCCACCGCCCCTACCACCACGCCGGCGAGCGCCGTGTACGCCACGCCTTCACGTACGTCGACCAGGTCGTCGACGCCTACCTGGAGATGGGCATCGCGCCCTTCCTGGAACTCGGGTTCATGCCCTCGGGGCTGGCCTCCGGCGATGACACGGTGTTCTGGTGGAAGGGCAACATCACTCCTCCGCGTGACGAGAGGGAGTGGGCGGACCTCGTCCGGGCCGTCATGGGGCACCTGATCGACCGCTACGGCGCCGAGCAGGTGCGCCGGTGGCCGGTCGAGGTGTGGAACGAGCCGAATCTGGCCCCGTTCTGGGCTTCCGACCAGGACGGTTATCACCGCCTGTACGAGGTGACCGCGCTGGCCGTCAAGGAGGTCGACGCCGAGCTCCAGGTCGGCGGTCCGTCGCTGGCGCCGGGATACCAGGACGAATGGATCCAGCGCTTCGCGGAGTTCGTGGACGCCCGTGACCTGCCCATCGATTTCGTCAGCCGCCACGCCTACTCGTCCGGCCCCGTCCAGCCCGTGCCCTTCGGCGCCCACCAGACGCTCATGCCGGCGTCGGCGCTGCTGGAGCAGTTCGGGGCCCCGCGGCGGCAGCTGGCAGGCACCGGGCTCGCGGAGCTTCCGTTGCACATCACGGAGTTCAACTCCTCGTACCGGCCGGACAATCCGATTCACGACACCGCGTTCCACGCGGCGTACCTGGCCCCGGTACTCGTGAACGGAGGTGACCTCGTGGACTCCTTCTCGTACTGGACCTTCAGTGACGTCTTCGAGGAGGTGGGCATACCCACGGCACCGTTCCACGGCGGCTTCGGTCTCCTGGCGCACCGTCAGATCAAGAAGCCCACCTACCACTTGTACGCGTTCATGGCGGAGATGGGCGAGCAGGTCCTCGCCCGGGGCGAGGACCACCTGGTGACACGGCACGACGACGGCCGCGTCACGGTGCTGGCCTGGGCACCGGCCGACCCGGCAGGCGGCACCCCCGTGCAGGGGCACTCCGTCCGGCTCTCCCTGCCCATCGGAGCCCCGGAGGCGCGGAACTCCGCCTATCTCCGCCGCCGCTCCGTGGGTGAGGAGGCGGGCAACCCCTGGGCTGCCTGGCGTGAGATGGGGCGGCCGCTCGCGCCCGGCCACCGTCAGCTCGACGCCTTGCGCGAGGCGGCCGAACCGGCCCACACGCACGGGAACGTACCCGTGGTGGACGGACGTGCCGATGTGCACCTCGTCCTGGGCCGGCACGAGGTGACGCTCGTGGAGCTCACCCCGGTCGCCGACGAGACGCCCGAATGGTGGAGCGACGACCGCCTCTTCGGTCTCGGCGATGAGGGCACCGGTGCGTCCGCGTACGTGGACTGAGCACTCCACCGCACTGGAGAGGAGCACACCCGTACCGAAGGGCCCACCGTGTTGCGCGAGGCGGGCGGCGTCAACACACCCGAGGCCGTTATCGCGGAACGCGACGTACGCGTGCTGTCCGCGCTGCGGCCCCGGCCGGAGACCGAGTCGTTCTGGGAGCGGCTCGCGCATGTGCTGGCGCCGGGCCGGCCGGAGCCGGGACACGTTCGCGCGCGGGTGCGGCCCTGGCATGGGGAGGACGGCTTTCCCGCCCCTCGCGCACGAGCGGTTCGAGTCGGGCGGCGGCGAGCCGGCCGGTGGCGCGGTACCGGTCCGCCGCGGCGCGCAGGTGGGGACGCACACGGCCTTTGTGAGGACCTCCTACACGAAGGCGGGCAGTGGGCCGGAAGGGTCTTCGAGCCAGGCGCGGGCGCGCTCGCGCAGGATGCCGGGAAGGCCGTCCCTGAGGCCGGCGACGGTGACGCCTCGCAGGGAGTCGCGCCAGGCCCGGTCGGCGTCATACATGACCTGAGCGACACCACACGGCTTCTCGCACCGTTCGACGGGCAGGGCGCAGGCGCCGCGCTGCCGGATTTCCGTACAGACGAACGGAGGAGCCGAGCCCTCGATCGCCTCCACGATGTCGAGCACGGTGATGCTGTCCGGGGTTCGTGCGAGCCGGAACCCCCCGCGCGGCCCCGAGGTGGCGGCCAGGACGCCGCTGCGCACAAGGGATTTGAGGTGCTTGGCCAGGTAGGCGTCCGGGAGGCCGTAGTACCCGGCCAGCGTCGTACGGGGCGCGGCGGCACCGTCCTCTGCGTGTGCGAGCAGGAGGCAGCAGTGCACCGCCCACTCGACACCTTGCGACAGCTTCATACCGGCCATCCTAGTTGATGGACATTACTTATCGATGATATCGATGTCCTGTGACGAACGTGAACGCTCAGTCGGAGACGCCTCGGCCCGCAGATCGTCCCGCTCCTCGTGACTGGCGCATGCTCGCGGCAGCACTGACCGCCACCTTCATGGCGAGCTTCGACCTCTTCATCGTCAATGTCGCCACCGGGACACTGCGCGCGGACCTGGGGGCGAGCGATGCCGAGCTCGGGCTCGTCGTGTCCGGCTACGCGTTCACCTACGCGGCAGGACTGGTGACCGGCGGCCGGCTCGGTGACCGGTACGGCTACCGGCGGATCTTCGTGAGCGGCATGGCGTCCTTCACGGTCGCCTCACTGTTGTGCGGCCTCGCGCAGTCCCCGGCCCTGCTTGTCGTGGGCCGCCTCGCGCAGGGCCTCGCGGCCGCCGCGATGGTGCCCCAGGTGCTGTCCCTGGTCACGGCGCGCTTCCCCGCCGCCCATCGAGGCCGGGCCACAGCCTGGCACGGCGCGGTCAGCGGTATGGGGGCGATCGCCGGACAACTGGTCGGCGGCGTCCTGCTGGAGGCGGACATCCTGGGGCTCGGCTGGCGCATGGTGTTTCTGGTGAACGTTCCGGTGGGCGCCGCCGCCTGCATGCTCGCAGGCAGGCTGTTGCCGAGGACGGTGGGCGCACAGCACCGGTTCGACCCGGTCGGCGCCATCGCCGTCACCCTGACACTTGCCCTGATCCTCGCCCCGCTGTCCCTGGGCCGGGACGAGGGATGGCCCGTGTGGACATGGGCCTGCCTGGCCGCGTCCGCGCCTGCCGTCTGGCTGACCCTGCGCTGGCAGAGGACGCTTCGGGCGCGGGGCGGCGAGCCAGTGCTGGACCCGTCCCTCTTCCGTAACCGCCCGTACATGGCGCTTGTCGGGGCCGTCGGCCTCTTCCAGCTGTATTTCGGCGCGTACATGTTCACCTTGGCGCTGCTTCTGCAGGCAGGACTTGACGCGAGCCCCCTTGCGGCGGCCCTCGCCTTCCTTCCGCAAGCGGTGCTCTACAGCATCGGCTCGCTGCTCAGCGGGCGGCTGACAGCCCGCCATGGCGCGGTGGTTCCGGGGGCCGGAGGCATGCTGATCATTCTGGGTCTGGGGCTCCTCGCCGCGCAGCTGGCCGTGACGGGGGACCGCATGGAAGCCGTGGAGCTGATTCCCTCCCTCGTCCTCGTCGGCCTCGGCAACGGGCTTCTGCTGCCTGCGCTGATGGGCACGGCCCTGTCACACGTAGGCCCGCGGGAAGCAGGCGCGGCGTCGGGTGCCCTCAACACCATTCAGCAATCGGCCAGTTCGATCGGGGTGGCGTTGTTCGGCACGTTCTTCTTCTCCGTAGCGGGGCCCGGGCTGCGTGAGGCGCACACGGCGATGGCAACCGTCACGCTCGCCTTCATCGCCCTGACCGCGGCGTCGGTGGGCCTCCTGCGGACGAGCTGGGCGAAGACCCCGGCGCTCCCGAGGGTGGAGGCGGCAACGTCGTCCGGCGACGAAAGGTCTCCCCGGAATCAGAACCACATGCCCTCCTGCCGGCACCGCGCGAACACTCGCCGTTAACGTCGCCGATCAGTTTCGTCGAGGTCGGCCGAGGCGGTCACGCCACCTACCACGGGCCGGGCCAACTCGTCGGCCACCTCGTCTTGCACGTACGCGAGCTGGGACCGTGCTGCCCGACCCGACGTATCGAGCGCGCCCTGATCCGCGCGGCGGAATCACTCGGGACGCTCCGAGGGGTGCCGGTGTACACTCAAGAACGCCCTTGACCTGCACAAAGCAGGCAGGGAGCCGTCTCGGAGGAGTCCCAAGTGCTGCGTACTCTGTTCAAGTCCAAGATCCACCGCGCCACCGTGACCCAGGCCGACCTGCACTACGTGGGTTCCGTCACCGTCGACGCCGAGCTGATGGAGGCCGCGGATCTGCTGCCCGGTGAACTCGTGCACATCGTGGACATCGACAACGGGGCCCGGCTGGAGACGTACGTCATCGAGGGCGAGCGCGGTTCCGGGGTGATCGGGATCAACGGGGCCGCCGCGCACCTGGTGCACCCGGGTGATCTGGTCATCCTCATCAGCTACGCCCAGGTCGAGGATGTCGAGGCGCGTGCCTTCGTTCCGCGTATCGTGCACGTCGACGCGGACAACCGCATCGTCGCACTCGGTGCCGACGCCTCCGCGCCCGTGCCGGGCAGTGACACCGAGCGCAGCCCGCACGCGGTGCCCGCGGCGCGCTGAGGCGGCTTGCCGAACGAGGGGCGCATGGCCATGGCAGAGCAGAACGGGCCCGAGATCCGTGACGACCGGGCAGCCGGCAAGCTGTCCGCGTACGAGGACGGTGAGGCCGTCGGCGTCATCGCGTACTTCACGCTGGACGGTGAGCCCGCCGGGCTCGTCGCCGTCCACACGGTCGTCGGTTCCGGGCACGAGGGGAAGGGCATCGGCGGTGCCCTGGTGAGGGAGTTCTACGCCATGGCGGGGCGCGAGGGCGTGCCCGTCGTGCCGCTGTGCCCGTACGCAGCGAAGTGGGCCTCGCGCCATCCCGACGAGGCCCCCGAGGCGCCCGAAGGGCTGGTGGAGCGCGCGAAGACGCAGCTCGCCTCGCACCCCGAGCTGTACTGAACGCGGTACCGAACCGGAAGGAGGGGGCCGGGCATGATGCTCGCGCTGCTGCACACCTCGCCCGTCCACGTCCCGGTCTTCGACGCCCTGCGAGACGCCGACCACCCGGGAACGGTCCTGCGCCACGTCGTGCGGGAAGAGCTGCTGACCACGGCGGTGGCGCTGGGGCCCGAGGCGGTGGCCGACGAGGTGGAGGCGGTGGTCGCGGGCCTGGTGGCCGGAGGGGCGGACGCCGTGCTCTGCACCTGCTCGACCATCGGGGCCGTCGCGGAGGCCGCGGGGATCGCGGTCGGCGCCCCGGTCCTGCGCGTCGACCGGCCCATGGCGGCGGCGGCCGTACGGGCGGGGCGGGTCACCGTCCTCGCCGCCCTCGCCTCCACCCTGGAGCCGACCCGCGCGCTGCTCACCGAGGAGGCGGCCGCCGCCGGGCTGCCGGGGGCGGACGTGCGCACCGTGCTGGTGGACGGGGCCTGGGACCGCTTCACGGCGGGGGACAACGACGGCTTCCTCGACCTCGTGGCGGCCGAGGCCGACGCGGTGCGCGACGCGGATGTCATCGTGCTCGCCCAGGGCTCCATGGCCGGCGCGGCCGAGCGTACGACCACCGGAATCCCGGTCCTGTCCAGCCCGCGCGCCGGCCTGGCCGCCGCGGTGGTGGCCGCGGGGCGGTGACCGGGCGGGGCCGCACGCGTCGTCCGTACGCGGCACTGTTCCGCGTCCGTACGTATGGGCTCGCCGGGCGCGGGCAGCCGCTCCGGGAGACGGTGGAAGAGGTCCACCCCCGATCGTTCGGAGGCCCGAGATGACTCATCCGTTCCCCGACCCCGTCCCTCCGGCGCCGACCCCGGGTCCGCTGCCGGAGCCGACGCCTCCGGCGCCGACCCCGCCGGCGCCGACCCCGCCGGCGCCCACGCCCCCGGCGCCGACGCCGCCCGCTCCGCCGGGCCCGGCGCCCGACCCGATCCCGCAGCCGCCCTCGCCGGACCCCGACCCGGTGCCGCCGCCCGAGCCCGAGCCGTCACCGGTCTGACCCGGCGCTCACCCCGCGCCCGGCCGTCAGCCGGCGGCCAGCATCGCGTCGGCCCGGGCGGTGACCTCGGCCAGTACCCGGCCCGCCGCGGCCAGGTCCCCGGCCGGCAGGTCCCCGTACAGCCCGGCCGCGATGGCGGCGACGCCCGCTTTGTACGACTGGATCAGTGCGTCGCCCGCAGGGGTGGGCGCGAGCAGGTCACCGGGCCGCTCCTCCAGCAGACCGGCGGACGTCAGCTCGGCGACGGTGGCCTCGGCCGCCGGAACGCCGAGCTTCACGGCGCCGGTCAGGCGCTCGATCAGTGCGCGGCGCTCGACCGTGCCGCCCGCGGCCTCGGCGGCGTTGAGTGCCAGGGCCTGATGGAAGGTGGTGCCCTGGGGCAGGAGCCGTTCGGCGAGCGCGCGGGTGGCGTAGTGGGCCATGCCGATGACCTGGCCGTTGACGGTGGGTGCGGTGGTCATGACTACTCCTCGTGGGAAGCGGTGACGGGCGGAACCGGCACGTCGAGCAGGGCCTTCAGTGCCTCGGTGAACGCCTCGGTGTCCTTGCCGCCGAGACCGCCGAGAGGTGCGAGCAGCCCGTCGACGAGCTCCCGCACCACCGTGACCGCGCGGCCGGTCGTCGCGCGGCCCTCGTCGGTCAGTGCGAGCCGGACGGCCCTGCTGTCCGAGGGGTCGGCGGTCCGTTCGACCAGGCCCGCCGCCTCCAGGGCGCGGGCCAGTTTCGAGACGTAGAGCGCTTCGAGTCCGGTGTGGTCAGCCAGCGCGCGCTGACTCGGCCGCAGCCCCGCATGCTCCATCCCCTGGAGGGAGGCGACCAGCGAATACTGCGCGTGCGTCAGGCCCAGCGGGGTCAGCGCCCGGTCGATGGCCACCCGCCACTTCATGGACAGGCGCCAGACCAGGAAACCCGGGGTCGCGCCCTCGATCGCGTTGCTCATGACGAATACCGTACATGGCTACTATGTCCATGGCTACTGAATTCCGGGAGCCCAAGGCGTGGCCGGGTGACCGCCGGCTCAGTCCCGCAGCTTCAGCAGCGCGTCGGCGTGCGCGAGGCCGCTCTCGGCGGAGACCGAGTCCAGCGACTGGGCGTCGCGTACGGGCGCGAAGCGCACCACGGGCTCCTCGCCGCTCGTACCGGCGAGGTCGAATCCGTACACCGCCGGGCGCGGCAGACTGTTGTACGACCACGGGGTGGAGAAGTAGTACGCGCCCGTGTCGTACAGCACCACGTAGTCGCCCGCCCGCAGTTCGGGCAGTTCCCGGGCGTGCGCGACGACGTCCCCGGCGAAGCAGCACGGCCCCGCGATGTCCTGGACCACCGGAGGCCCGCCCTTCGGCCGTCCTTCGGCGTCGAACGCGCCGACCCGCAGGGGCCAGGCCTCCGGCATGAAGACCGTACGGGTGGCGGTCTGCGCTCCCGCGTGGGTCAGCGCGATACGGCGGCCGCCGGCGTCCTTCGTGTACTCGACCAGCGCCCCGATGAAGCCGTTCTTCGCGAGCAGGGACCGCCCGAACTCGGTGACGAGCTCGTACCGCCCGTCGAAGAGTCCGGGCACGGCCGCTCGCAGCGCCGCCGCGTACGCCGCGAAGGTGGGACGCACCTCGTCGTCGGCGAAGTTGACCGGCAGGCCGCCGCCGATGTCGAGCCCGGTGACCTGCCGGCGGCCCAGCGTTTCGTTGATCTCCTCCGCCAGCCGGTACGTCTCGGCGATCCCGGCCGCGATCAGCTCCAGCGAACAGCCCTGCGAGCCGACATGGGCGTGCAGCCGGGTCAGCCACGGGTGTGCCGCGAACGCCTTCACCACCTGTTCGCGCGCGCCGGGGTCACGCAGCGCCACGCCGAACTTCGAGGTGGCCGTGGCCGTGCTCATCGCGCCGATCGAACCGCCGCCGACCTGCGGGTTGACCCGGAGGCCGATGTCGGACACCGCGTCCGCCGGGCGCAGCGAGGCGATCCGGTCCACCTCGTCCAGGTTGTCGGCGTTGATCGCCACGCCCACGGCCAGGGCGCGCCGGATCTCGTCCCGGGTCTTGGCGGGGGAGTCCAGCACGATCTTCGACGGCGCGAACCCGGCGTCCAGCGCGAGCCGCAGCTCACCCGGGCTCGCGACCTCGCAGCCCATCCCGCACTTGGCGAGCAGCCGCAACACGGGGACCAGCGAGGACGCCTTGGCGGCGAACGTGTGCAGCACGGCGGGCACCCCGGGGAACGCGTCGTGCAGGGCGGCGACCGACGCGCGGACGCCGTCCGTGTCGATGAAACCGGCGGCCGGGCTCGCCTCGCCGAGCAGACCGGCGGCCACGGCGTGGCGGACCACGGCCGCGACACGCGCGGAACCCGCCGGGATCGAAGGGGACAGGGCGGAGGAAGGCGAAGAGAGGCTCATGGAGCCAGAGTCGGCGATGGATGCCCCCAGGTCTCTGTCCGGGCGGCCAAGAACGGTGCGCCTGTTTGTCGGTCCGGCCAAGCCATGAGCAGACCCGCAGCCGGACGAACAGACGGCAACCTACCCGCTGAGCCGCACCGCGAGCGTGACCAGAAGCCTGGTGTCGGGGTCGTCCAGATCCACCCCGAACCGCTCCCGGACCCGCCGCAGCCGGTAGCGCAGCGTGTTCGGGTGGACGACCAGGCGCGCCGCCGCCCGCGCGACGTCCCCCGACGCGTCGAGATAGGCGGCCAGCGAGCGGACCAGCTCGCCCCCGGCCGCGAGATCCGCCCGGACCAGCTCGTGCACGGGCCCCCGCCCCGCCTCCCAGACCGGCCGGGCGGCGTCCAGGATCCTGGCGACGTCCAGCGAGGGCCCCACGCCCGCCGCGTCCGCCGACCGCCGGGCGTCCCCGGCCGCCGCCCGTTCGCGCAGCACCCGCACGACCAGCAGGGCCTCTTCGCACGACTCCCGCGCCCCGGCCGCCCCGGCGGCCACCGGCCCGGCCCCCGCCAGCACCCCGGCCTCCTGCGCCTGACCCGCCAGCTCCCGGGCCAGCGCCGCCGCGCCCCGCTCCGCCCCGGCGTCCACGGGAAGCAGCACCAGCAGCCGGTCGCCGTCGCGCAGCACGCGCACGGACGGGCGGTACGTCGCCGCCTGGAGCGCGGCCACATCGAGCGTGCGGTCGCCGGGGCCGGCCGCGGCGGTGAGGGGTTCGGCGACCACGACCGCGCAGGCGGCGTCGGGCGAGAGGCCGAGCGACCAGGCGTGCGTTCGGGCGTCCCCGTCCCCGTACAGCAGTCCGCGCAGGGCGAGTTCGCTGCGTCGGGCGGCGCCGCTCTCCCGCAGCCGGTGCCGCACCAGCAGGGGAGCGGCGACCTCGGCGGCCCGGCGCAGGGCGTCCGGCGCGTCCGGGCGCAGGGGGCGGCCGTCGCCGGCCACCCAGATCGAGCCGAGGACCTCCGGGCCGCTGCGGACCGCGATGATCAGGCGTTCCGGTCCCTCGGCGTCGGCCGCGCGGTGGATCACGTCGCGGGACGTCCACAGCGTCCGGAGCAACCCGCTGCGCCGCAGCTCCGCGACCCGCCACTCGGGGACCCGGCCGCCCAGGATGGTGGACCGGCGCAGCACATCGGCGTCGGGGCCGGTGGCGGAGTGGGCCAGGACCCGCAGACGCGTGTCCTCGATGGTGATCGACCCGCCGGTGTACTCGGCGACGGCCGCCGCGAGCGCGCTCAGGCTCTCCGGACCCCCGGCCGCCATGCGCCCCGCCGCCCCCTCGCCGGCGCCCGCCCGGGCGCAGGCCAGCGCGGAACGCAGCAGCGCGGCGGCGTCCGTCCAGTCGGCCCATTCCGCTCGGGTGAGCAGGGCCACCCCCGCCTCCTCGGCGGCGGCGAGCACCTGCGGCGCGGCGGCCACCCCCTCCACGGCGCGCAGCACCACGCCGGACGCGCCGCGCCGGGCGGCGTCCCGGACCGCGGCTGCGGCCTCGGGGGAGGTGACAGGCGCCCCGGTCACCAGGACCAGGCAGCCGTCCAGCGAACGGGCCGGGCCCTCGTCGCCCACGGCCACACCGCGCACCCCGACGTCACGGCCCGAGGGCGCGAGCAGCAGCCGCAGGCTGCCCCCGTCGTCGAAGGCGAGGAGTTCGCGCAGGGCGACGGACGGCTCCGGCGGGAGGGCGGCACGGCTCGTCATGGCAGCCGAGCATACGAGCACCCGCGGTGCGCGGGGGCCGGGCTCACTCGTCGTTGAAATCGCTCCGGCTGCACGCCAGGACCCCGGGCGTGCCCGCCAGCCGCGCCGTCAGCGCGTCGGTGTCGCCCCGCCCCTGCACGCTCAGCGCGATCTCCACGGTCCCCTCGGTGTCCGGGGAGCGGCGGCGCCGGTACCTCCCGGAGCCGGAGAGCGTGGTCAGCTCGGACACGGCGAACCCGGTCTCCGTACAGTGGTTGACCAGCTCGCGCAGGGCTCCGACGCCCTCGGTGTACGTGATGCGGTAGCCGGTCGACGTGTTGCGCAGGACGGGGAGCCGGTGGGCGAGTGGGCGTACCCCGTAGGACACCAGGAAGTACGCGAGCGTGGCCAGCGTCGCGAGCACGGGCAGCCCGGCGCCGGCCGCGCAGCCCACGGCGGCGGTGAGCCAGATGGAGGCCGCAGTCGTCAGCCCCCGCACCGAGCCACGGTGGACGAAGATGACGCCGCCGCCGATGAAGCCGAGCCCGGAGACGATCTGGGCCGCGACCCGCGACGGGTCCAGCTCCACCTGGCCGGTCACCACGACGTCGGAGAAGCCGAACTTGCTGACCAGCGTGAAGAGCGCGGCTCCCAGGCCGACGATCGTGTAGGTGCGCAGACCGGCCGCCTTCTGGCGGATCTCGCGCTCGATCCCGATCGCGCACGACAGGACGAACGCGATGCCGAACTGCGCCGCGTGCGTCCAGTTCTGACCGAACGGTTCGTTGATGTCGAGTGCCACGCAGCCTCCGTACCCGTCCGGCGGAACATGATCGGACAGAGTCCACCGTACCCGGCCATTCGGGGCCCGCGGGTGCGTGGCGGGGCGGCTACGGGTCAAGGCCGTGACAAGAAGGCGGCGGCTCCCGTGCCGCCCGGGAACCGCCGCCTTCCGCGTGAGCGGCTACGGGTTGACGCAGCCGATCGAGCCGACGGGGAAGTCATTGCCCGTCGAGGTCGCCGTGAAGCCGAAGGTGACGCTGCCGTCCGGTGGGATCGACCGGTTGTAGTCGGCGTTCTTCACCGTCAGGGTGCCGTCGGACGCGGTGCTGAGCACCCCGCTCCACACGCTGCTGACCTTGGTGCCGGTGCCGGGCTTCCACTGCACGGCCCAGCCGTCGAGTGCCGTCGTACCGTGGTTCATGACCTGGACGGAGCCCTGGAAGCCGCCGCCCCAGGAGTTGGTCACCGTGTAGACGGCCATGCACCCGGTGTGCGGGTCGGTGGGGTCCGTCGGGTCCGGGGTCGGGTCGGTGGGGTCCGGGTCGGGGGTGCTGCCCGAGCCGCGGATGCCGGTGACCTCGCCGTGCCCGCCGTCGAAGACGATGTCGGAGCAGGAGAAGAAGTTCTCCTGGCTGTCCGAACGCACCCACTGGATGAACATCACGGCGTCACCCGAGCGGCCCGAAGGCAGCGTCAGGTCCCAGTAGTAGTGACCGCCGTCGGTGCCCGGCGAGCCCACCGCGGGCGGATTGGTCACGGTCTGGATCAGATCGAGGTCGTCCCAGCCCAGTTCGGTGGTGGGGGAGTATCCCGGCTTGGACACGTACACCCGGAAGGAACCGGGGTGCGCGGCCCAGTTGCTGTGGTCGACCTCGATCGTGGCACCCGAGGTGAGGTGCGTACGGGGCCAGTCGCCACGCGGCGCGTTGTAGCCGGTGAAGTTGTACGGGGAGCGGTCGCCGGCGCTGCACAGCTTGCCGTCCGGGACGTAACCCTGGCCCCGGCCGCCCGCGTTGGAGTCGAGCACGGCGAACCAGTTGTACAGGGAGCTCGCGCCGCTCTCCGCGAGCGCGGCCTTGCACGCGGGGTTGGTCGGGTCCAGGGAGCCGGTGCTCGTCTTGGAGTCCAGCCAGCAGAGGTAGGTGCGCGAGCCCGGTGACATGGTGACACCGTGGGCCTGCGCGCTGCCCTGGCCCAGCAGGGTGAAGGCGATTCCGCCGAGCAGTGTCGCCAGCACCGCCGCCAGGGAGGCGAGTTGTGTTCTGGGTCGTGCCATGGTGTCTCCTTCTGCGGGTGCGGGGGCTTTCGTCGTGCGTGAAGGTGGCGCCGGGCATGCGGGGGGGGG
>NZ_JBMNDO010000105.1:0-27910 GCF_052542855.1 Streptomyces sp. SAS_281 | reverse complement strand
CCCCCCCCCCCCCTCGCCGCGTTCCCGCCCCCGGCCGTTCCCCGCCCCGCCCCCGGCGGTTCCCTGTCCCGCCCCCGGCCTCGCCCCGGCCGTTCCCTGCCCCGCCCCCGGCCGGCCGGGGGCGGGCCGCGACCGACCACGACCGGCCCGCGCGCGGGAGCGTCCGTCTCCGCCGGTATCGTCGGTTACGTCACCGATGCCGCGGCCACCCCCGGGCAGCTCCGGCACGGTTTCCCGACCTGACCGCCCGACCCGTGGAGACCGCATGTCCGGCCAGCCCGCCGCCCGCCGCACCGTGCTGAAGGGCGCCGCTCTCGCGGGCGTCGCCGGGCTGGGAGCCGCCGCCTGCTCGACCGACTCGAAGCTCGGCCACGCCCAGACGCCGACCCCCACCGCCCCCGTCGAGCTCGGCGCGCCCGACGAGATCCCCGTCGGCCAGTCCAAGCTCTACCGCGAGCAGCGCGTCGTCGTGGCCTGCCCGGCCAAGGGGGAGTTCAAGGCGTTCAGCGCCCAGTGCACCCACGCCGGCTGCCTGCTGGACAAGGTCGAGAAGAACGAGGGCCACTGCCCCTGCCACGGCAGCCGCTTCGACACCACGACCGGCAAGGCCGTGCACGGCCCCGCGACCGTGCCGCTGCCCGCCGTCCCGGTCCGCGTCGAGGGCGGCAAGCTGATCGCGGGCCCGGACGCCTGAGCCGGGTGGCACGCCCCGCCTACTCCCAGTCCCAGTCGATCCCCACCAGCCCCGGCCGCACCCCCTGCTCCACCAGATGCACGGTCCGGTGCCGGCCGGTCAGCGTGAGCTCCGCCCGGGCGCCCCGGGGCGCCCCCGCCGACGCCTGCGCGAAGCTCCGGCACCGTACCGGCAGCGCCTCCTCGGCGAAGCCGACCTGGAGCACGTACTGCCCGCCGCCGAAGGTGAAGCCGCGCAGGTACTCGCCGCAGGGTCCGCCCGTGCCGTCCTCGAAGCCGTAGCCGAAGAGGTACGTGTCGCCCGCCCGCAGCCGGGTGTCGAACAGCAGCTCGGCGACCAGCACACCCGTCTCCCGGTCCCAGCGGACCCGGCCCGTCCGGCAGTTCTCCCGGGCGCTCACCGCGACCCGCGCCGGATCGCACCCCGCGTCCCCGACGTACACCGCGAGATAGCGGTCGATGCCGTCCCGGTGGGCGCGCACCACGTGCTGGGAGGTCCGCCGCTGCATCCGGCGCCCCGGCCCGATCCGTACCCGCTCCTGGTGGCCCACCGTGTGCAGTCCGCCGTCCGCCGGTGACTCGAGCCCCGCGAGCAGCCGCTCCACGGCCCCGGACGTCTCCACCAGCGACCGGTACGTGCGCGCGGGCGGACGCTCGGTGTCCGGGCGGGGCTCCTCGGCGTCCAGAAGGCCGAGCAGCGAGTCCGGCGGCAGGGCGAGCACCTCCTCCAGGGCCTTCACGGCGCGCAGCGACTCCGGGCGCTGCGGGCGGCGTGCGCCCTGCTGCCAGTAACTCAGGCTGGTCACACCGAGCTTGATCCCCCTGTGCGCCAGATGGTGCCGGACCCGCTGGAGCGGCAGCCCGCGCACCGACAGCGCGGTGCGCAGGGCCAGGTGGAACGGTCCGGTGTGCAGCACCTGCGCCAGTTCGGCCTCGGTGTGCCGCATGGATCCTCCAGGTGAACGTTCACGCCGGCCGGGCACGGGGCCGCGCCGACGGGTGCCGGTCCGCAGGTGGCCGGGGGCACGCGTTCACACCTCGGCCCCGGGCGTTCACACCGCGGTGTTCACCCGCATTCAAGCGTGTTGACCCGTCCCCGACAACGGTTGATGCTCCTCCACAGCGTCCGGACGCGCTCCTCGGAACCCCACCCCCCGCCCCGGGAGGAACGCCATGCGCCCCACAGGAACCAGGCCCGGCCGGCTGTCGGCGACAGCCGTACTGGCCGCCCTGCTGCTCGCCGTCCCCACGGCGACCGCCACCGCCGCCGACCAGCCCCGCACCGCCACCGCCTCGGTCCGGACCGCGTCCGCCCCGACGGCCGCCCTCGCCGCCACCAAGCGGCTGAACATCACCATGCAGGCGCAGCAGAAGACCAACTGGTGCTGGGCCGCGTCCGGCAACACCATCGCCACCTGGTACGGCCGTGACTACAGCCAGAACCAGTTCTGCAACGCCGCCTTCGGCCGCGCCCAGGGCTACGAGTGCCCCAACTCGCAGGCCGCCCTCGACAACGTGCAGAACGCCCTGTACTGGGCGGGCATCAAGCCCGGCTCGTACGTCAGCGGCTGGCTGCGCTACTCCACCGTGCAGACCGAGATAGCCGCCGGACGCCCGGTCGAGACCCGCATCCAGTGGTCGTCGGGCGGCGGTCACATGCATGTGCTGTACGGCTACGACGACGCCGACGGCCTCGTCTACTGGGGCGACCCCTGGCCCTCCAGCAATCGCTACAACTGGGCCTCGCACGCCTGGTACGTGAACAACAGTGAGTTCTCCTGGACCCACTCGCTCTACCGGATCGGGGCGTGACGCCATGACCACCACCGGTTCCCGGCCCGTCCGCCGCCCCCTCGCCGCCGCCCTGGCCGCCGCCGGTGTCCTCGCCGGCACGGCCCTGCTCACCGCCGCCCCGCAGGCGGCCGCCGCCGACGGCCCCCAGGCCGGTCCCGCCGCCCTGGCCGCGGCCCACGAGGCGGCCACCGACACCGCCACCCTGAACACGCTGTCCCGGTTCTTCGCCCGTGAGGGCGCCGTCACCGAGAAGGCCGCCGCACCCCGCATCGAGGGCGAGGCCGTGCCCGTGCGCACCCTGTCCGCCGAGTTCGTGGCGGGCGAGCCGGGCGCCCCCGTGGCCTCCCTCGACTACCTGGCCAGCACCGCCGTCTCCTCGGACGGCCAGAGGGCGTCGCTCTGGACGCTGCCGGAACCCGGCGAGGACGGTGGGATGCAGGTGGTGAACATCGCCACCGGTGACGACGAGGCCCGCTACACCGAGGCGGGCGCCCGCAAGCTGCCCGGCGGCATCGTCTTCCACGAGCCCCAGATCGACGCCTGGTACGTGCAGAAGGGCGACCGGGTCGTCCCGCTCGACCGGGACGCCGTCCGGGCGGTCGGCAAGCGGGGGACGACGCTCTCCGCCTACCGCACCCGGGTCCACGCCGCCTACGCGGACAAGCTCCCCGGCTCCGCGTACGCCCGCAAGGGCGAGGCGGGCGGTTACGGGCCCGGGGCGAAGCCCGCCGGAGGGGAGGGCTCCGGCCCCGCCATCGCCGCCTCGGCCACCAGCGGGACCGTCCTGACCGCCGGCTCCACCGCGGCCGCCGGGGGCGCCGCCGCCGTCCTCGCCCTGTGCGGCGCCACCGCCCTGCGCCTCAGGAGCCGCCGCCGGACCGGGTGACCCGCCCGGCCCCATGACCCCGCGCTCCGGGACAGGTGCTCCCCACCCCTGGCCCGGAGCGCGGTGCCGTCCGCGCACCCCGCTCTGTCACTGCCCGCAAGTAGGGTGGGGAGCATGGCAGACCCCTCCAGCTACCGCCCCAAGCCGGGACAGATCCCCGACTCCCCGGGGGTCTACAAATTCCGCGACGAACACCGCCGGGTGATCTACGTCGGGAAGGCCAAGAGCCTGCGCCAGCGCCTGGCCAACTACTTCCAGGACCTCTCCGGACTCCACCCGCGTACGCGCACGATGGTGACCACGGCCGCCTCCGTGGAGTGGACGGTCGTCGCCACCGAGGTCGAGGCGCTCCAGCTGGAGTACTCCTGGATCAAGGAGTTCGACCCCCGGTTCAACGTCAAGTACCGCGACGACAAGAGCTATCCCTACCTGGCGGTCACGCTCAACGAGGAGTTCCCCCGCGTCCAGGTGATGCGCGGCGCCAAGAAGAAGGGCGTGCGCTACTTCGGTCCGTACGGGCACGCCTGGGCGATCCGCGAGACGGTCGACCTGATGCTCCGCGTCTTCCCCGTCCGCACCTGCTCCGCCGGAGTCTTCAAGAACGCCGCGCGGACCGGCCGCCCCTGCCTCCTCGGCTACATCGGCAAGTGCTCGGCGCCCTGCGTCGGCCGGGTCACCCCCGAGGAACACCGCGAACTGGCCGACGACTTCTGCGACTTCATGGCCGGCCGCACCGGCACCTACATCCGCCGCCTGGAGAAGGACATGATGGCGGCCGCCGAGGACATGGAGTACGAGCGGGCCGCGCGGCTGCGCGACGACGTCGAGGCCCTGAAGCGCGCGATGGAGAAGAGCGCCGTCGTCCTCGCCGACGCCACCGACGCGGACCTCATCGCGGTCGCCGAGGACGAGCTGGAGGCCGCCGTCCAGATCTTCCACGTGCGCGGCGGCCGGGTCCGCGGCCAGCGCGGCTGGGTCACCGACAAGGTGGAGAACGTCGACACGTCCGGCCTCGTGGAGCACGCCCTCCAGCAGCTGTACGGCGAGGAGAGCGGCGACGCCGTCCCCAAGGAGGTCCTGGTCCCGGCTCTGCCCGAGGACCCGGCGGCGGTCTCCCAGTGGCTCGCGGACCGGCGCGGCTCCCAGGTCAGCCTGCGCATCCCGCAGCGCGGCGACAAGAAGGACCTGATGGTCACGGTCCAGCGCAACGCCCAGCAGGCGCTCGGACTGCACAAGACCAAGCGCGCCTCGGACCTCACCACCCGCTCCCGGGCGCTGGAGGAGATCGCCGGGGCCCTGGGCCTGGACACCGCCCCGCTGCGCATCGAGTGCTTCGACATCTCCCACCTCCAGGGCGACGACGTCGTAGCGTCCATGGTGGTCTTCGAGGACGGTCTCGCCCGCAAGGGGGAGTACCGCCGCTTCCAGATCAAGGGCTTCGAGGGGCAGGACGACGTCCGCTCGATGCACGAGGTGATCAGCCGCCGCTTCCGCCGCTACCTCCAGGAGAAGGAGCGCACGGGGGAGTGGGAGGAGACCCCGGCGCCCACCGGCCCCGTGCCGGCGGTCCAGGGCGACGGCGAGGGCGGAGGAGACGCCCCGGACGCCGGGGAGTCCCGCGAGGACGACGGCCGCCCCAAGCGCTTCGCGTACCCGCCGCAGCTCCTCGTCGTGGACGGCGGCCAGCCGCAGGTCGCCGCCGCCAAGCGGGCCCTGGACGAGCTGGGCATCGACGACATCGCGGTCTGCGGCCTCGCGAAGCGCCTCGAAGAGGTCTGGCTGCCCGATGACGACGACCCGGTGGTCCTGCCCCGCTCCAGCGAGGGCCTGTACCTCCTCCAGCGCGTCCGTGATGAGGCGCACCGCTTCGCCATCACCTACCAGCGCGCCAAGCGGGCCAAGCGCATCCGCGCCAGCCCGCTGGACGCCGTCCCCGGCCTCGGGGACACCCGGAAGCAGGCCCTGATCAAACATTTCGGCTCCGTCAAGAAGCTGAGGCAGGCGACAATCGAGGAGATCTGCGAGGTTCCCGGGATAGGCCGCAGGACAGCGGAGTCCGTGGCCGTCGCCCTCGCGGCGGCCGCCCCGGCCGCACCCGCCGTGAACACGGCCACAGGAGAGATCATGGAAGAGGACGACGGGGGCAGCACGACATGACCGAGCACGAACAGAACGAACACGAACACGAGCACGACAGCACGGACCGAGCAGACGGAGCAGCACACGTGAGTACCGGCACCCCGACCGAGACGGGCGACGCCGCCGCCATCCCGGAGCTGGTGATCATCTCCGGCATGTCCGGCGCCGGGCGCAGCACCGCGGCCAAGTGCCTGGAGGACCTCGGCTGGTTCGTCGTGGACAACCTGCCGCCCGCGCTGATCCCCACCATGGTGGAGCTCGGCGCCCGCTCCCAGGGCAACGTGGCCCGGATCGCCGTCGTGGTCGACGTGCGGGGCCGCCGCTTCTTCGACAACCTGCGCGAATCCCTCGCCGACCTGGACGCCAAGGGCGTCACCCGCCGGGTGGTCTTCCTGGAGTCCTCCGACGACGCGCTGGTCCGGCGCTTCGAGTCGGTCCGCCGTCCCCACCCGCTCCAGGGCGACGGCCGCATCGTGGACGGCATCGCCGCCGAGCGCGACCTGCTGCGCGAGCTGCGCGGCGACGCCGACCTGGTGATCGACACCTCCAGCCTCAACGTCCACGAACTGCGCGCCAAGATGGACGCCCAGTTCGCCGGTGACGAGGAGCCGGAGCTGCGCGCCACCGTGATGTCGTTCGGCTTCAAGTACGGCCTGCCGGTCGACGCCGACCTGGTGGTCGACTGCCGCTTCCTGCCGAACCCGCACTGGGTGCCGGAGCTGCGCCCCTTCACCGGGCTCAACGAGGAGGTCTCCTCGTACGTCTTCGACCAGCCCGGCGCCAAGGAATTCCTCAACCAGTACACCGAACTGCTCCAGCTCGTCGCCGCGGGCTACCGCCGCGAGGGCAAGCGCTATGTGACCATCGCGGTGGGCTGCACGGGCGGCAAGCACCGTTCGGTGGCCATGTCCGAGAAGCTGGCGGCCCGGCTCGCCACGGAGGGGATCGAGACCGTGCTCGTACACAGGGACATGGGGCGCGAGTGACCAGTCGCAATCTGCGCCTGCGCCGGCTGCGGGGCACGGCGCCCGCACTCTCCGTGCGCAAGCGCGGCGCCCAGCCCAAGGTCGTCGCCCTCGGCGGCGGCCGGGGCCTGTCGGCCTCCCTCACCGCGCTGCGCCGGATCACCGGCGATCTGACCGCCGTGGTCACCGTCGCCGACGACGGCGGTTCCAGCGGGCGGCTGCGCGAGGAGCTGGGCGTTCTGCCCCCGGGCGACCTGCGCAAGGCGCTGGCCGCCCTGTGCGGCGACGACGAGTGGGGCCAGACCTGGGCCCGGGTCATCCAGCACCGCTTCCAGTCCAAGGGCGACCTGCACGAGCACGCGGTCGGCAATCTGCTGATCGTCGCCCTCTGGGAGCAGCTGGGCGACCACGTCCAGGCCCTGGACCTGGTCGGCAAGCTGCTCGGCGCGCACGGCCGGGTGCTGCCCATGTCCGCCGTGCCGCTGGAGCTCCAGGCCCTCGTCAAGGGCCACGACCCGGACCGCCCGGAGGACGTGGACACCGTGCGCGGCCAGGCCACCGTCGCCCTCACCCCGGGCGAGGTGCAGTCCGTGCACCTGGTCCCGGCCGACCCGCCGGCCGTCCCCGAGGCGGTCGCCGCAGTCCGGGACGCGGACTGGGTGGTCCTCGGCCCCGGCTCCTGGTTCTCCTCGGTCATCCCGCACCTGCTCGTCCCCGAACTGCTGGACGCGCTGATCGAGACGAAGGCCCGCAAGGTCCTCTCGCTGAACCTCGCACCGCAGCCCGGCGAAACAGAAGGCTTCTCACCGCAGCGTCATTTGGAGGTTTTGGGACGACACGCCCCTAAACTCGCCCTGGACGTGGTGCTGGCCGACGAGGCCGCCGTGCCCGACCGCGAGTCCCTCGCCGACGCAGCCAAACGGCTCGGTGCCGCGGTCGAGCTGGCGCCCGTGGCCTCACCCGACGGCGTTCCGATCCATGATCCGGAGCTGTTGGCCGCCGCGTACGACCGTATTTTTCGGATGCATGGAAGGATCGGCCCATGGCGATGACGCCGGCGGTGAAGGACGAAGTCTCCCGGCTTCCCGTGACCCGGACCTGCTGCAGGAAGGCAGAGGTCTCGGCGATTCTCCGGTTCGCGGGCGGCCTCCACCTGGTGAGCGGCCGGATCGTGATCGAGGCGGAGCTGGACACCGCGATGGCGGCGCGTCGGCTCAAGCGGGACATCCTGGAGATCTTCGGGCACAGCTCGGAGCTCATCGTGATGGCCCCCGGCGGGCTGCGGCGCGGCTCGCGCTACGTCGTACGGGTGGTGGCGGGCGGCGACCAGCTGGCGCGCCAGACCGGGCTCGTCGACGGCCGGGGCCGCCCCATCCGCGGCCTCCCCCCGCAGGTGGTCTCGGGGGCCACCTGCGACGCCGAGGCCGCCTGGCGCGGGGCGTTCCTGGCCCACGGCTCGCTCACCGAGCCGGGCCGCTCCTCCTCCCTGGAGGTGACCTGCCCGGGCCCGGAGGCCGCGCTCGCCCTGGTCGGCGCCGCCCGCCGGCTCTCCATCGCCGCCAAGGCGCGCGAGGTGCGCGGGGTGGACCGGGTCGTCGTCCGCGACGGCGACGCGATCGGTGCCCTGCTCACCCGGCTCGGCGCCCATGAGTCGGTGCTGGCCTGGGAGGAGCGCCGGATGCGCCGCGAGGTCCGGGCCACCGCCAACCGCCTCGCCAACTTCGACGACGCGAACCTGCGCCGCTCCGCCCGGGCCGCGGTCGCCGCGGGTGCCCGGGTCGGCCGCGCCCTGGAGATCCTGGGCGAGGAGGTCCCGGAGCACCTGGCGGCGGCCGGGCGGCTGCGCATGGAGCACAAGCAGGCGTCGCTGGAGGAGCTGGGCGCCCTCGCCGACCCGCCGCTGACCAAGGACGCGGTCGCGGGCCGCATCCGCCGGCTCCTCGCGATGGCCGACAAGCGCGCCCAGGACCTGGGCATCCCCGGCACGGAATCCACTCTCAGCGAAGAGCTGGCCGACGGCCTGGTCGGCTGAGCGGGGCCCGCGGCCCGCGCCCCGGAAGGGGAACGGCCCGTCGGCCCGCGGCCGTTGACGCTGCGTAATCGCCGCGAGGAAGGCCGCGCGGAAGCCGGAGGCCCGTACCCCTACTGGGGAGTACGGGCCTTCCGCGCTCTTTCCGGCCCCGCTCGATGTCACCCCGGCGGCTCCGGAGAGGTAGGGTCGGAGGCGGTCGGGGACATCCCATACAACTCGCCGGCGTCGAAAACCGGCGTACCTAACGAGGAGATCGGTTCGTGACGATCCGCGTAGGCATCAACGGCTTTGGCCGCATCGGTCGTAACTACTTCCGCGCGCTGCTGGAGCAGGGTGCGGACATCGAGATCGTGGCTGTCAACGACCTGGGTGACACCGCGACCACGGCCCACCTGCTGAAGTACGACACCATCCTGGGTCGTCTGAAGGCAGAGGTCAGCCACACCGCCGACACCATCACCGTCGACGGCCACACCATCAAGGTGCTCTCCGAGCGCAACCCGGCCGACATCCCCTGGGGTGAGCTGGGCGTCGACATCGTCATCGAGTCGACCGGCATCTTCACCAAGAAGGCCGACGCCGAGAAGCACATCGCCGGTGGCGCGAAGAAGGTCCTCATCTCGGCTCCGGCCAAGGACGAGGACATCACCATCGTGATGGGCGTCAACCAGGACAAGTACGACGCGGCCAACCACCACGTCATCTCCAACGCGTCCTGCACGACCAACTGTGTCGCCCCGATGGCCAAGGTTCTGGACGAGAACTTCGGCATCGTCAAGGGCCTCATGACGACGGTCCACGCGTACACCAACGACCAGCGCATCCTGGACTTCCCGCACTCGGACCTGCGCCGCGCCCGCGCCGCCGCCGAGAACATCATCCCGACCACGACCGGCGCCGCCAAGGCGACGGCCCTGGTCCTGCCGCAGCTCAAGGGCAAGCTCGACGGCATCGCGATGCGCGTCCCGGTCCCGACCGGCTCGGCCACCGACCTGGTCGTGACCCTCCAGCGCGAGGTCACCAAGGACGAGGTCAACGCCGCGTTCAAGAAGGCCGCCGACGACGGCGACCTCAAGGGCATCCTGTACTACACCGAGGACCCGATCGTGTCCTCGGACATCGTCAGCGACCCGGCGTCCTGCACCTTCGACTCCTCCCTGACGATGGTCCAGGAGGGCAACACGGTGAAGATCCTCGGCTGGTACGACAACGAGTGGGGCTACTCCAACCGTCTCGTCGACCTCACCGTCTTCGTCGGCGGCCAGCTCTGAGCACCGCCGCACCGGCAGGCATCTCGATGTGAGCACGGGGCTCGAACAGCGCGACGCTGCGCTGTTCGAGCCCCCTCGCATGCTCACTCGTCCTCCAAGGAGTCCAGACAGATGAAGACGATCGACGCACTTCTCGCCGAAGGGGTCGCCGGCAAGCGGGTATTCGTCCGCGCCGACCTCAACGTGCCGCTCAGCGGCACCACCATCACCGACGACGGCCGCATCCGCGCCGTCACCCCGACCGTCCGCAAGCTGGCCGAGGCCGGCGCCCGGGTCGTCGTCGCCTCGCACCTGGGCCGCCCCAAGGGCGCCCCGGACCCGGCGTTCTCGCTGGCCCCCGCCGCCACCCGGCTCGGCGAACTGCTCGGCTCCGACGTGGCCTTCGCGACCGACACGGTCGGCGAGTCCGCCCGCGCCACCGTCGCCGCGCTCACCGACGGCCAGGTCGCCGTCATCGAGAACCTGCGCTTCAACCCCGGCGAGACCTCCAAGGACGACGCCGAGCGCGGCGCGTTCGCCGATCAGCTCGCCGAGCTGGCCGACCTGTACGTGGGCGACGGCTTCGGCGCCGTCCACCGCAAGCACGCCTCGGTCTTCGACCTCCCGGCCCGCCTCCCGCACGCGGCCGGCGACCTCATCGCCACCGAGGTCGGCGTCCTGAAGAAGCTCACCGACGACGTCCAGCGCCCCTACGCGGTGGTCCTCGGCGGCGCCAAGGTCTCCGACAAGCTGGGCGTCATCGACCATCTGCTGGAGCGCGCCGACCGCATCCTCATCGGGGGCGGCATGGCGTACACCTTCCTCAAGGCCCAGGGCCACGAGGTCGGCAGCTCGCTGCTCCAGGAGGACCAGATCCCGGCGGTCCAGGAGTACCTGCGGCGCGCCGAGGCGAAGGGCGTGGAGTTCGTGCTCCCCGTCGACGTCGTCGTCGCGCCCGCCTTCCCGGACCTGAAGACCAAGGCCCCGGCCCACCCGGAGACCGTCGCCGCCGACGCCATGCCGGCCGGGCAGATGGGCCTGGACAACGGTCCGGAGACCAACAAGCTCTACGCATCGAAGCTCGCCGACGCGGCCACCGTCTTCTGGAACGGCCCGATGGGCGTCTTCGAGCACCCCGACTTCGCCGAGGGCACCCGGGCCGTCGCCCAGGCCCTCGTCGACTCCTCGGGCTTCAGCGTGGTCGGCGGTGGCGACTCCGCCGCCGCGGTCCGCATCCTGGGCTTCGACGAGAACGCGTTCGGACACATCTCGACCGGTGGCGGCGCCAGCCTCGAATACCTCGAGGGCAAGACGCTTCCCGGCCTCGCCGCTCTGGAGGACTGACCTTTCATGACCACTCGCACCCCGCTGATGGCGGGCAACTGGAAGATGAACCTCAACCACCTCGAGGCCATCGCCCACGTCCAGAAGCTCGCCTTCGCCCTGGCTGACAAGGACTACGACGCCGTAGAGGTCGCCGTCCTGCCGCCCTTCACCGACCTGCGCTCCGTGCAGACGCTGGTCGACGGCGACAAGCTGAAGATCAAGTACGGCGCCCAGGACATCTCGGCGCACGACTCCGGCGCGTACACCGGTGAGATCTCCGGCCCCATGCTCGCCAAGCTGAAGTGCACCTTCGTCGCCATCGGCCACAGCGAGCGCCGCCAGTACCACGGCGAGAACGACGAGGTCTGCAACGCCAAGGTGAAGGCCGCGTACAAGCACGGCCTGACCCCGATCCTCTGCGTCGGCGAGGGCCTGGACGTCCGCAAGGCCGGCGAGCAGGTCGCACACACCCTCGCGCAGCTCGACGGCGCCCTGAAGGACATCCCGGCCGAGCAGGCCGAGTCCATCGTGGTCGCCTACGAGCCGGTCTGGGCCATCGGCACCGGTGAGGTCGCCACCCCGGAGGACGCGCAGGAGGTCTGCGGTGCGATCCGCGGCCGCCTCGCCGAGCTGTACTCGCAGGAGCTGGCCGACGCGGTCCGCATCCAGTACGGGGGCTCGGTGAAGTCCGGCAACGTGGCCGCGATCATGGCCCAGCCCGACGTCGACGGCGCCCTGATCGGCGGCGCGGCGCTCGACGCGGACGAGTTCGTCAAGATCGTCCGCTTCCGCGACCAGTGAGTATGCGGTAGCGCGGATCCGTCGTACCCTTGCGGGGGCCGGGGAGGGAGACCTCCCGGCCCCCGTTGTTCGCACACGCAGTCGGTATTTCCGGAAAGTAGGGACCAGCCGTGATTCTGGGGTTCGAGATCGCCCTGATCGTCTTCAGCCTGCTGCTGATGCTGCTGGTGCTCATGCACAAGGGCAAGGGCGGCGGTCTCTCCGACATGTTCGGTGGCGGCATGCAGTCCTCCGTCGGCGGCTCCTCGGTCGCCGAGCGCAACCTCGACCGCATCACCGTCGTGGTCGGTCTGGGCTGGTTCGCGTGCATCGTGGTGCTTGGTCTGCTCATCAAGCTCGACAACTGACCCGTCGTACGCGTTTCCCGGTGACGGTGTAACTCCTTCCCCTGGACGCGCGTTGGGCCTTACGTAGACTGGGGCATCTTCGAGCACCATCACGCAGGGAGTTACGACCGTGGCAAGTGGCAACGCGATCCGGGGAAGCCGGGTCGGGGCGGGGCCGATGGGGGAGGCCGAGCGCGGCGAGTCCGCGCCACGGCTCCGCATCTCCTTCTGGTGCTCGAACGGGCACGAGACGCAGCCCAGTTTCGCCCATGACGCGCAGGTACCGGACACCTGGGACTGCCCCCGCTGCGGTTTCCCGGCCGGCCAGGATCCGGAGAGCCCGCCCGACCCGCCGCACACCGAAACGTACAAGACGCACCTCGCGTACGTACGCGAGCGCCGCAGCGACGCGGACGGCGAGGCGATCCTCGCCGAGGCCCTGGCGAAACTGCGCGGCGAGATCTGACAACGGCCGGACCTACGGGGGAGCCGGGCGCCACCCCGGCGCCCGGCTCTCTGGCGTCTACAGCCAGCCCCGTCGCACGGCCTGCGCCCCGGCCTGGAAGCGGCTCGTCGCGCCCAGCCGCTCCACCAGCTCCGCGGTGCGCCGCCGCAGGGTCCGCTCGCTCACCCCGAGCTGCCGCGCTATCGCCTCGTCCTTGAAGCCCGAGTTCAGCAGGGACAGCAGGGCCTGCTCGGCGGGGGAGAGGTCCGGTTGGTCCGTCGTGGGGGCCGGGGTGAAGACCGGGGCGCCCTGGAGCCACTTGGCCTCGAACAGCTCCACCAAGGCGTCGCAGAGCCGGGACTGCCGGACCAGGACCGCGGCGGTGCGCACGGACTCCTCGTTCGACGTGAGCGGGATCATCGCCGCCCGCCGGTCGGCCATCACCATCTTCAGCGGCACCCTGGGCACGACCCGGGCCTGCTCACCGAGCGCCGCCTGCTCCTTCAGGGACTCGACCCGGTCCGGCAGGTGCAGCACCTCGGCCGCGTAGACGGCCCGGACGCCGACCCCCCGGGCCAGGGCATCCCGCTCCATGGCGGCCATCGCCGAGGGCCCGGTGAGATACGGCGGCGCGTCGAAGGCCAGGATCTCCTGCTCGGCGCCGACGATGAGGTCGCGCAGCCGGTCGCCGACCGCCGTCGGGCCCTCGACCACCTCCACCAGGCGCCGGGGGTCGGTTCGCAGGACGCGCTCGTGGTACTCCGCCGCGTACGACTCCAAGGCGGTCGTGGTGGCGTCCAGTTCGGCCTGCCGGGCGCGGATCAGCGCGGTGAGGCCGTGGCGCGGGTCGATCGCCGTATAGCGCGCCGGGCGGCCGGTGACCGCGGCCAGCCCGGACGCGACCAACCGGTCCAGGAGCTGCCGCGCCTGATGTGGCGTCAGTTCGTGGGCGTCCGCCAGCTCCTGCGGTGAGAGGCCGAGGCGGTGCAGCAGCAGCCGGTAGGCGCGCTCCGCGCCCTCGTCCAGCCCGACCGGCTCCAGCACGTCCGTCTCCTCGTCACTCGGATGTTCCCCGGACGCTACCCCTTGGCCGGGACCGGCTGTTGACCGGGACCGGCCGCGCTCAGCCCTCGTCCCGGTGACGGGCCCTTGAAAGAGTGCGGACAACCCCCCGAAGCACCCACGTGGAGTCCACCCCTCTCATGAGTCCCATACGACTGAGTCCCGTAAGGCGCAGGTCGCCGGGCATACGCTCGGCCTGCCTGGCGGCCGTGCTCGCCACGGCCGGCGCGCTGCTCGGCACCCCCTCGGCCCAGGCCGCCCCGGGCAGCGACCGGCCCGTCCGGCTGACCGCCGGAGCCCTCGCCGCCCTCAGCAAGCAGTACACCCAGCGCAGCGACGGCACCCCCGGCCTGGTCGCCGCGGCCCGGGAGGCCGGCACCGGCACCCGGGACGAGCCGGCCGAGACCGGCGATCGGAGCGGCGGCACGGCCGCCCCCGCCGAGGGCACCGCCAAGGCCCTGAAGACGAAGGCGAGCTGGGAGACCCCGCGCGGCGCCGCCAGCACCCTGGCCCTCGGTGGTACGCAGGACTGGGTGGGCGTCTTCAGCGGCGGAGCGGTCACCCGCTACGACGCCGACGGCGCCCCCGTATGGCAGCGCACCAGCCACTCGCTGTTCGCCGACTGGCAGGTCAAGCCGGAACTCGTCTACCAGGCCGAGGAGTTCAGCCCGGTCCTGCACCAGGGGCACAACCCGTACCAGCCGACGATCAGCGGCGATCACCCGTTCGCCCAGGCCGACTTCAACCACGACGGCGTCGACGACATCGCGGTCGCCTACAGCGTCGGCGCCTCCCCGGCCCGCCCGTTCACCAGCCCCGGCTCGGAGCTTTCGTCGGGCACCTTCGTCTCGTTGCTCGACGGCCGCTCCGGCACCATGCTGTGGCACAAGCTGCTGCCCGGGTACGTCGGTTCGCTGAGCGCCCAGGACGGCCGGCTGATCGCGGCGAACGTCACCGGCCCGGACTGGGGCAACAACCCGGTGGCCGAGGCCGGGAACAGCCGCAGCTCGCTCATCGCGTACGCCTTCGAGCGCGGCGCCCGCGGCGCGGTCACCGGCCGCACCGCCTGGACGTACAGCACCAAGGCCCCCTTCGCACTCTGGTCCGACATCGAGACCATGGGCCGGGGCCGGGTCGCCGTCTCCTGGACCGACACCCCGATGGGCCTGGGCAGCCCCCGGCCCGCCGCCGGGCACGTCATGGTGCTCGACACCGGCAGCGGCAAGGTCCTCACCGATGTGAAGACCCCCGGCTACCCGCGCATCGTGCGCAAGGACCCCGGCTCCGACCGGGTCCTGGTCGCCGAGCAGAACGACCCGCTGGACGGCGTGCGCTGGGATCTCACCGCCGTCGACGTGAAGTCCGGCGAGCGGTCCGTCCTCGCCTCCCGGACCAACACCATTCCCGAGGCGTTCGTCGTCAACGAGGACGCCCACGGCAAGCAGGCCCGCTTCGCCGTCGCGGAGCTCGGCATCAACGCCGACCTGACCGACGGCACGAGCTCGGTCTCCGGCTGGGACGAGCGCGGCCGCACCACGTGGACGTACCGCACCCGCAGCACCGTCGGCCGGCCCGACGCCCCGGCGCTGTCGCTGACCTTCGACCCGCACGGCCGGGGCCAGGTCTACGCGGCCGTCGCCGATCCGGTCGCGCAGACCCGTACCCGTACCGACGGGCCGGAGCACAGCCAGGTCGTGGCGATCGACGCGACCAGCGGCCGTACCCGGTGGACCAAGGAGGGCGCCGTCGTCGGCAGCCAGGTCACGCCGTACCGCGGCGGAATGCTGACCGTCGGCTACGACCTGACGGCGTACACCTTCGGCGCGGGCGGTGACGCGAAGCCGCTGCCGCTGCTCGGCGACGCCTACACCGGCGTGGCCACCGACGTGAACGGCGACGGCGTCAAGGACATCGTCGTCGGCGGCCAGAGCCGGGGCGTCTTCGCGCTGGACGGCCGGACCATGGACCGCACCAGCCCCCGCATCCTGTGGAAGCAGCCCCTCAGCGCCTCGGTCCGCGAGCTGACGCTCGACACGGTGAAGGACAGCGGAGGCCGAGCGGCGCAGCGCATCGTCGCCGCGACCTCGCACGGCTTCGCGGTCCTCGGGCCGAAGGACGGCAAGCCGCTCTCCGACGTGGACACCGGCACTTTCCAGGCCGGAGTCGCCGTCGCCGACGGGCACGTCCTCGCCTCCGGCGACACGCTCTCCGCGTACACCGCCGACGGCCGCCGGGTCTGGAGCTACCGTCCCGAGGGCACGGCCGGCAAGACCGTCGTCTACTCCGTGCCCGCCACGGCCGACGGCCGGATCTACCTGGAGTACGGCGGCGTCCGCACCGCGTTCGGAACCGGCGCCGGCGACCCGGCGCCCACCGCGGTGGCGCTCGACGCGGCCAGGGGCTCCGAAATCTGGAGCATGAAGCCCCAGGGCCTCGCCGCCACCTGGATCGAGCAGCAGGCCGGTGTCTTCGCCGACAAGAACATCCCCGGCGCCGACGGCCACGCCGTCGCCTTCGCCTGGGGCGGCGACCAGCCCTCCACGGTCGCCCACCTCGTGCAGACGGTCGACGGGCGCACCGGCGAGGTGCTGACCGACTACAGCTCTCCCGGTTCGGCGACGTTCCTGAACTTCGCCGCCTCCGCGCGCTACGGCCTGGTCGAGCTGAGCCCGCACGCGGCGACCGTCCACCCGGCCGACGGCGGCGAGCCCTACCTGGTGCGCATCCTCGCGTTCCCGTACCAGGGCACGTTCGCCACGACGGGAAGCGGTGACGAGACCTTCGTCGCCGGGACCCTCGGCATCTTCGGGTACGGCCAGCCGTTCGAGAAGAAGACGGGCGGGTACGTCAACCCCGGGATCAGGGAGTTCGCTCTTGCGGCGGGCAGCGTCGTTCCGGCCGACCTCGACGGCGACAAGGCCACCGACCTGATCGCGCTCCAGCGCGACTGGGGCGGCTACGCCCTCAGCCAGAACGTCGGCGGATACGGCGACAACACCTACGCCATCGACAGCTACCAGCACGGCGTCTCCGTCCTGGAGCTGACCGACGCCCCCGACGCCGGAGCCGCCAAGGCCCCCGCCGCCCACTCGGCCGTGGCGGGCGTCCCGACCGAGGCAGCCCCCGTCGAGACCCCGACCCTGCCGATCGGCCGGGCCACCCCGTCGATCGACATCCATTCCAGCACCCCGGCCACCGGCGCCAACGCCGACGAGGTCACCAAGGGCTACACGCCGCAGCAGATCCGGACCCGCCTCGGTCTGACCGGTGACGGCGCCGGGCAGACCGTGGCGATCACCGTCGGCTACGACTACCCGAGCGCCGAGGCGGACCTGAACCACTTCGCCGAGCACTTCGGGCTGCCGCGGACCTGCGGCAGCGTCGCCGAGGGCACCGACTGCTTCGACTTCGAGCAGGTCTACGCGACCGGCGAGAAGCCCGCCGCCGACGTGAGCTGGGCGCAGGAGGCGGCCCTCGACATCGAGTGGGCGCACTCGGTCGCCCCCAGGGCGAAGATCGTGCTCGTCGAGGCCGCCGACGCCACGGCGTCCGCCCTGTCGAAGGCCATCGACGTCGCCGCCTCGTACCACCCGGCGGCCGTCAACAACAGCTGGGGCATGTCGGAGTACTCCGAGGAGTCCTTCTACGACAAGCACTGCAAGCTGACCGACTCGGTGTGCACCCAGTCCACCGGCGACTTCGGCTACCCCGCGGGGTACTCCAGCACCAACCCGTACGCCCTCGCCATCGGCGGTACGAAGCTGGTGCTCGACGCCGACGGCAACACGACGAGCGAGACCGCCTGGGCGTCCACCGGCGGCGGCCTGAGCTACTTCGAGCCGCGCCCGGCCTACCAGGACGGCGTCCAGCCGTCCGCGTACCGGGCCACCCCGGACGTCAGCTTCGTGGCCGACCCGCAGACCGGCGTCGCCGTCTACACCTCGGCCACGGGCAAGGGCACCTGGATGCAGGTGGGCGGCACCAGCCTCTCGTCGCCGGTCTGGGCGGGCATCATCGCCGCCACCGACCAGCTGAGGGCCACCGCCGGCAAGCAGCCGCTCGCCGTGGCGGGCCCGGCGGGCGACACCGCCCACGCCGCGGTCTACGGCCTCGGCGGCGCGCTGCGCGACATCACCGCGGGCAGCAACGGCTACTGCGGCGCCGAGTGCACCGCCGGACCGGGCTACGACACGGTCACCGGCCTCGGCTCGCCGAACGCCGGAGTCGACAAGGCGCTGGCCGCCCGCAAGTGACCCCCGCACCGAGCTGACCGCAACACCGGGCCCGCCCCCGCCAGGGGCGGGCCCGGTGCCGTTCGCCGCCACGACATGGACAGGGAGGAAGAGATTCGTCCTGATCAATTAGGTTGGGAGGCATATCGCGGGGCACCGTCCGTACGCAGGTACGAGAGAAGGCAGAAGTCCGACATGAACGCGTCCGACAAGCACGCAGGGAGCCGCACACGGCTCACCCAGACGGCCGAGTGGCAGGCCCTGGCCGGGCACCGGGAGAAGCAGGAAGGCGCATCGCTGCGCGAACTCTTCGCCGCGGACCCGGAGCGCGGCACCGGGTACACCCTCCGGGTCGGTGACCTGCACATCGACTACTCCAAGCACCTCGTCACCGACGAGACGCTGACGCTCCTGCGCGAACTCGCCGCGGCCACGGACGTGTTCGGGCTGCGCGACGCCATGTTCCGCGGCGACAAGATCAACATCACCGAGGACCGGGCGGTCCTGCACACCGCGCTGCGCGCGCCGCGCGACGCCGTCATCGAGGTCGACGGCGAGAACGTCGTGCCCGACGTGCACGCGGTGCTCGACAAGATGGCGGCGTTCTCCGACCGCGTCCGGGCGGGGGAGTGGACCGGCCACACCGGCAAGCCCATCAAGAACATCGTTAACATCGGCATCGGCGGCTCGGACCTGGGCCCCGCCATGGCGTACGAGGCGCTGCGCTCCTTCACGGACCGCTCGCTCACCTTCCGCTTCGTCTCCAACGTGGACGGCGCCGACCTGCACGAGGCCGTCCGCGACCTCGACCCGGCCGAGACGCTGTTCATCATCGCCTCGAAGACCTTCACCACGATCGAGACGATCACCAACGCCACCTCCGCCCGCGACTGGCTGCTCACCGGCCTGAGGGCCGGTCAGGAGGCCGTCGCCAAGCACTTCGTGGCGCTGTCGACCAACGCGGAGAAGGTCGCGGACTTCGGCATCGACACGGCCAACATGTTCGAGTTCTGGGACTGGGTCGGCGGCCGCTACTCGTACGACTCCGCCATCGGCCTCTCGCTGATGATCGCCATCGGCCCGGACCGGTTCCGCGAGATGCTCGACGGCTTCCACCTGGTGGACGAGCACTTCCGCACCGCCCCCGCCGAGGAGAACGTCCCGCTGCTGCTCGGCCTGCTGGGCGTCTGGTACGGCGCGTTCTTCGACGCCCAGTCGCACGCGGTGCTGCCCTACAGCCACTACCTGTCCAAGTTCACCGCGTACCTCCAGCAGCTGGACATGGAGTCCAACGGCAAGTCCGTGGACCGCGACGGCAACCCCGTCGACTGGCAGACCGGACCGGTCGTCTGGGGCACCCCCGGCACCAACGGCCAGCACGCCTACTACCAGCTGATCCACCAGGGTACGAAGGTGATCCCGGCCGACTTCATCGGCTTCGCCCAGCCGGTCGAGGACCTGCTGCCCGGGCTCGTCGCCCAGCACGACCTGCTGATGGCCAACTTCTTCGCCCAGACCCAGGCCCTGGCCTTCGGCAAGACGCCGGACGAGGTGCGCGCCGAGGGCGTCCCCGAGGAGCTGGTGGCGCACAAGACGTTCCGGGGCGACCACCCCACGACGACGATCCTCGCCGACCGGCTCACCCCGTCCGTGCTCGGCCAGCTGATCGCCCTGTACGAGCACAAGGTCTTCGTCCAGGGTGCCGTCTGGAACATCGACTCCTTCGACCAGTGGGGCGTCGAGCTCGGCAAGGTCCTGGCCAAGAGGATCGAGCCGGTCCTGACCGAGGGCAAGGGCGGCGAGCAGCTGGACAGCTCCACCGCCGCGCTCGTCTCCACCTACCGCGAGCTGCGCGGGCGCTGAGCCCGCCGGAACGCCCACGGGCCCGGTCCACTCCGAGGAGCGGACCGGGCCCGTGGGCGTTCGAGCGGCGCCCGGTCAGGCGGAGGCCGGCGGGTACAGGGCGCGCGGGAGGCGGGAGGCCGCCGCCGCGTCCAGCAGCCACAGCGTGCGGGCGCGGCCGTACGCACCAGCCGCCGGCGCCTGGATCTCGCCGGCGCCGGACAGGGCGATCGCGACCGCCTCCGCCTTGTCCTCGCCCGCGGCCAGCAGCCACACCTCGCGCGCCGACCGGATGGCGGGCAGCGTCAGCGAGACCCGGACCGGCGGCGGCTTGGGCGCACCGTGCACACCGACGACGGTGCGCTCGGTCTCCCGCACCCCGGGCAGTTCCGGGAAGAGCGAGGCGACGTGCGTGTCCGGGCCGACGCCCAGCATCAGCACGTCGAACTCCGGTACTCCGCCGTGGTCCTGGGGCGCGGCGGCCGCCGCCAGCTCGGCCGCGTACCCGGCGGCCGCGGCGTCGGCGTCCGGGCCGTAGGGACCGTCCGACGCCGGCATCACGTGCACCCGTGAGGGGTCCAGGGGCACGGCGTCCAGCAGGGCCTCGCGGGCCTGCGTGACATTGCGCTCCGGGTCGCCCTCCGGCAGGAACCGCTCGTCGCCCCACCACAGGTCGAGCCGCGACCAGTCGACCGCGTCCCGGGCGGGCGCGGCGGCGAGCGCGGCCAGCAGGCCGTTGCCGTTGCGCCCGCCGGTGAGCACCACCGAGGCGTCGCCGCGCGCGGCCTGGGCGTCCACGATCTTCGTGATCAGCCGGGCCGCGGCGGCCTGCGCCATCAGCTCCTTGTCGCGGTGCACGACGAGCTGCGGGACTCCGGTCACTTCGCCGCCGCCTTCTTCGCCGGGGCGGCCTTCTTCGCGGCGGGGGCAGGGGCCTGCGCCGGTGCCTTCGCCGACTCGCCGGAACCCGCCTTGTTGAGGCGGTCCACGCCGAACTTCACGGTCGACTCGTAGATGTTGTCCGGGTCCAGGCGGCGCAGCTCCTCCGCGAGGAGCTCCGCCGTCTCGCGGCGCTTGAGCGCCACCGCGCGGTCCGGCTGGCCCACCATGCAGAGCGTGGCGAGCGAGCCGTCGGCCCGGTCCAGGACGATGTCGCCGTTCTTGGTGACCATCCGGACGGCCGTCAGGCCGGGGCCGCCGGACGTGGTGCGCTCCACCGGGACCCCGAGCCGGTCCGCGAGCCACATGGCCAGCAGCTCGCAGCTCGGGTTGTCCGACTCGCCCTCGACCGTGGCCGAGACGATCTCCGCCGGCTGCTGGTCGAGCGCGGCGGCCAGCATGGAACGCCAGGGCGTGATGCGCGTCCACGCCAGGTCCGTGTCACCGGGCCGGTAGGTGTCGGCGCGCACCCCCAGCTCCTCCAGCGGGTGCTCGGCCGAGTAGGTGTCGGTGATCCGGCGTTGGGCCAGTGCGCCGAGCGCGTCCTTCGCCGGGTCGGCGGGGGAGTCCTGCGGCCACCACACCACCACCGGGGCGTCCGGCAGCAGCAGCGGCAGGACGACCGACTGGGCGTGGTTGGCCAGCTCGCCGTGGAGCCGGAGCACCACGGTCTCGCCGGAGCCCGAGTCGGAACCGACCCGGATCTCGGCGTCGAGCCGCGCGTCGCGGCGGGCGCGCGGCGATCGGCTGAGCCGCTTGATGACGGCGATGATCCGCGAGGGGTGTTCCCGCGAGGAGTCGCTCGCCGCCTTCAGCGCGTCGTAGGCGTTCTCCTCGTCGGTGACGATGACGAGGGTGAGGACCATCCCGATCGCCGGGGCGCCGACCGCGCGCCGGGCCGAGATGAGCGCCTGGTTGATCTTGCTGGACGTGGTTTCCGTGAGATCGATCTTCATGGCCGGCGCCAGCTCCGTCCGTCGCGTGCGAGCATCTCGTCCGCCTCGGCCGGACCCCAGGTGCCGGCCGGGTACTGGGCGGGCTTGCCGTGCTTGTCCCAGTACTCCTCGATCGGGTCGAGGATGTTCCAGGAGAGCTCGACCTCCTGGTGGCGGGGGAAGAGGTTGGCGTCGCCGAGCAGGACGTCGAGGATGAGCCGCTCGTACGCCTCCGGGCTGGACTCCGTGAAGGACTCGCCGTACGCGAAGTCCATCGTGACGTCCCGGACCTCCATCGAGGTGCCGGGCACCTTGGAGCCGAACCGCACGGTGACGCCCTCGTCCGGCTGCACCCGGATGACCAGGGCGTTGCCGCCCAGCTCCTCGGTGGCGCCGGACTCGAAGGGCAGGTACGGCGCCCGCTTGAAGACGACCGCGATCTCCGTGACCCGGCGGCCGAGCCGCTTGCCGGTGCGCAGGTAGAACGGCACGTCCGCCCAGCGGCGGTTGTTGATCGTCAGCTTGATCGCGGCGAAGGTGTCGGTCTTCGACTTGGGGTCGATGCCGTCCTCCTCCAGATAGCCGAGGGCCTCCTCGCCGCCCTGCCAGGCATGCGTGTACTGGCCGCGCACGGTGTGCTTGCCCAGGTCCTCGGGCAGCTCCACCGCCGTGAGCACCTTGAGCTTCTCGGCGACCAGGGCCTTCGGGTGGAAGGAGCCGGGCTCCTCCATCGCGGTCAGCGCCAGCAGCTGGAGCAGGTGGTTCTGGATGACGTCACGGGCGGCGCCGATGCCGTCGTAATAACCGGCCCGGCCGCCGATGCCGATGTCCTCGGCCATCGTGATCTGCACGTGGTCGACGTAACTGCGGTTCCAGATCGGCTCGAACATCGTGTTGGCGAAGCGGAGCGCCAGGATGTTCTGGACGGTCTCCTTGCCGAGGTAGTGGTCGATCCGGAAGACCTCGTTCGGCGGGAAGACGTCGTGCACGATCTGGTTGAGCTCCTGCGCGCTCTTCAGGTCGTGGCCGAACGGCTTCTCGATGACGGCGCGGCGCCAGCTGCCTTCCTTCTGGTCGGCCAGCCCGTGCTTCTTGAGCTGCTGGACGACCTTGGGGAAGAACTTCGGCGGGACGGACAGGTAGAAGGCGAAGTTGCCGCCCGTGCCCTGCGCCTTGTCCAGCTCCTCGATCGTGGCCCTCAGGGTCTCGAAGGCCACGTCGTCGTCGAAGTTGCCCTGCACGAAGCGCATGCCCTGGCTGAGCTGCTGCCAGACCTCTTCGCGGAAGGGGGTACGGGAATGCTCCTTGACGGCGTCGTGGACGACCTGGGCGAAGTCCTCGTCCTCCCAGTCGCGGCGCGCGAAACCGATGAGCGAGAAGCCCGGCGGCAGCAGGCCGCGGTTGGCCAGGTCGTAGACGGCGGGCATCAGCTTTTTACGGGACAAATCGCCCGTGACGCCAAAGATGACCAGGCCCGACGGCCCCGCGATGCGCGGGAGCCGTCGGTCCTGGGCGTCACGGAGCGGGTTGGCTCCGGGAACACCAGACAAAATGGTCAGCCCTTCGAGGGGGCGAGGCGCTGCAGCTCCGCCTCGGTCGACTTGAGCAGGTCGTTCCAGGCCGTCTCGAACTTCTCGACGCCCTCGTCCTCCAGCACCTGCACGACGTCGTCGTAGTCGACGCCGAGCTTCTTGATGGTGTCGAGGTCCGCACGGGCCTGGTCGTACGCACCGGCGACGGTGTTGCCGGTGATCTCTCCGTGGTCCGCCACCGCGTCCAGAGTCGCCTCCGGCATGGTGTTGACCGTGTTGGGCGCGACCAGGTCCACGACGTACAGGGTGTCCTTGAGGGCCGGGTCCTTCACGCCGGTCGAGGCCCACAGCGGACGCTGCTTGTTGGCGTGCGCCTTGTCCAGGGCGGCCCAGCGCTCACCGGCGAAGACCTCCTCGTACGCCTCGTAGGCCAGCCGGGCGTTGGCCAGGGCGGACTTGCCCTTCGCGGCCTTCGCCTCGTCGCCGCCGACGGCGTCCAGGCGCTTGTCGATCTCGGTGTCCACGCGGGACACGAAGAACGACGCCACCGAGTGGATCTTGGAGAGGTCCAGGCCCGCGGCCTTCGCCTTCTCCAGGCCCGTCAGGTAGGCCTCCATGACCGCGCGGTAGCGCTCCAGCGAGAAGATCAGCGTGACGTTGACGCTGATGCCCCGGCCGATCGTCTCGGTGATCGCGGGCAGACCCGCCTTGGTCGCCGGGATCTTGATCAGCGTGTTCGGGCGGTCCACCAGCCAGGCCAGCTGCTTGGCCTCGGCGACCGTGGCCGTCGTGTCGTGCGCCAGTCGCGGGTCGACCTCGATGGAGACCCGGCCGTCCTGGCCCTCCGTCGCGTCGAAGACCGGGCGCAGGATGTCGGCCGCGTCCCGGACGTCCGCGGTGGTGATCATGCGGATCGCCTCCTCGACGGTCACCTTGCGGGCCGCGAGGTCGGTGAGCTGCTGGTCGTAGCCGTCGCCCTGCGAGATGGCCTTCTGGAAGATCGACGGGTTGGTCGTGACCCCCACGACGTGGCTCTGGTCGATCAGCTCGGCCAGGTTGCCCGAGGTGATCCGCTTGCGCGAGAGGTCGTCGAGCCAGATCGCCACGCCCTCGTCGGAGAGGCGCTTGAGTGCGTCTGTCATGAGAAATGCATCTCCTACTAGTCGTATACAGGCGTCAGCGCGTGGCGGCGGCGAGGGATTCCCGGGCGGCCGCGGCGACGTTCTCGCCGGTGAAGCCGAACTCGCGGAACAGGACCTTCGCGTCCGCCGAAGCGCCGAAGTGCTCCAGCGAGACGATCCGGCCGGCGTCCCCCACGTACCGGTACCAGGTCAGGGCGATGCCCGCCTCGACGGCCACACGCGCCTTGACCGACGGCGGCAGGACGGAGTCCTTGTAACCCTGTTCCTGCTCCTCGAACCACTCGACACACGGCATCGACACCACACGGGTCGGAATTCCGGCCGCCTGGAGCTCCTCGCGCGCCTCGACGGCGAGCTGGACCTCGGAGCCGGTGCCGATCAGCACGACCTGCGGCTCGCCGCCCTCGGCGTCGAACAGCACGTAGCCGCCCTTGGCCGCGTCCTCGTTCGCCTCGTAGGTCGGCACGCCCTGGCGGGTCAGCGCCAGACCGTGCGGGGCGCCCTCGCCGAACACCTTGGTGTAGCGGCGCAGGATCTCGCGCCAGGCGATGGCGGTCTCGTTGGCGTCGGCCGGGCGCACGACGTTGAGGCCCGGGATGGCGCGCAGCGAGGCCAGGTGCTCGACCGGCTGGTGGGTCGGACCGTCCTCGCCGAGGCCGATCGAGTCGTGCGTCCACACGTAGGTCACCGGCAGGTGCATCAGCGCGGACAGGCGCACGGCGTTGCGCATGTAGTCGGAGAACACCAGGAAGGTGCCGCCGTAGATGCGGGTGTTGCCGTGCAGCGCGATGCCGTTCATGGCGGCGGCCATGGCGTGCTCGCGGATGCCGAAGTGGATCGTGCGGCCGTACGGGTCGGCCTCCGGCAGCGGGTTGCCCGCCGGGAGGAACGACGACGTCTTGTCGATCGTGGTGTTGTTCGAACCGGCCAGGTCGGCGGAGCCGCCCCACAGCTCGGGGATGATCCCGCCGAGCGCCTGGAGCACCTTGCCGGACGCGGCGCGGGTGGCGACGCCCTTGCCCGTCTCGAAGACCGGCAGGCTGTCCTCCCAGCCCTTGGGCAGCTCGCCCGCGGCGATCCGGTCGAAGTCGGCGGCGCGCTCGGGGTTGGCGGCGCGCCAGGCGTCGAAGCCCTGCTGCCACTCGGCCTTCGCCTCGCGGCCCCGGTCCAGGGCGCGGCGGGTGTGCGCGATGACCTCGTCGGCGACGTCGAAGGACTTCTCCGGGTCGAAGCCGAGGACCTTCTTGGTCGCGGCGACCTCGTCGTCGCCGAGTGCCGAGCCGTGCGACGCCTCGGTGTTCTGGGCGTGCGGGGCGGGCCAGGCGATGATCGAGCGGGCCGCGATGAACGACGGGCGCTCGGTCTCGGCCTTGGCGGCCAGCAGCGCGCGGTGGAGGCCCTCGGGGTCCAGGTCGCCGTTGGGGAGCTGGTCGACGCGCTGGACGTGCCAGCCGTACGCCTCGTAGCGCTTGACGGTGTCCTCGGAGACCGCGGTCTCCGTGTCGCCCTCGATGGAGATGTGGTTGTCGTCCCACAGCAGGACCAGGTTGCCCAGCTTCTGGTGGCCGGCCAGCGAGGACGCCTCGGCCGAGATGCCCTCCTGGAGGCAGCCGTCACCGGCGACGACCCACACCATGTGGTCGAACGGGGAGGTGCCGGGAGCCGCCTCCGGGTCGAACAGACCGCGCTCGTAGCGGGCGGCCATGGCCATGCCCACCGCGTTGGCGACGCCCTGGCCCAGCGGGCCGGTCGTCGTCTCGACCCCGGTGGTGTGGCCGTACTCCGGGTGTCCCGGGGTCTTGGAGCCCCAGGTGCGGAACGACTTCAGGTCGTCCAGCTCCAGGCCGTAGCCGGCCAGGTAGAGCTGGATGTACAGCGTCAGGCTGCTGTGACCCGCCGAGAGCACGAACCGGTCGCGGCCGGTCCAGTCCGCGTCCGCCGGGTCGTGCCGCATCACCTTCTGGAAGATGGTGTACGCGGCGGGAGCCAGGCTCATCGCCGTGCCCGGGTGGCCGTTTCCGACTTTCTGTACGGCGTCCGCGGCGAGGACGCGGACGGTGTCCACGGCCCGCTGGTCCAATTCGGTCCACTGGAGGTCTGTGGTGGTCGGCTTGGTGCTCACCCTGAGTCAGGGCTCCTCTCCAACTGTTGTAGACCGGTGACTGTGACCGCACCGGATGCTGTCGAGCCTACCCCCGTCCGTACCCGTGTTTTCCGGCTCCTACCAGGGTGCGGGCGGGCCGTGGAATCCGCCTCCCGTATGAGCGGAAGGGCTCACCGATGGGCTTCTCCGATGAGCGCGCGGACCCACTCCTGGGCGCTCCGAAGAGCGGCCCCGGGCGCGGTTGCGGGGGTCCCGGAAGCGGGTCGCGCGCACCTTGCGACACCAGTGCGTCACTCGTGCGTACGAGACGGCTCGCGACCGGGCCGGGGCGGCCGTCCGCGCCACATCAACACGACCCCACCCCCGCGAAGGGCGGCCTGTCCCCAACGTCTACAGTGGTCGGGTTCGCGCAAGTCTTCACTGGGCCCTCACGCCCGGAGCTTGCTGGGATTTCTCTGTCAGGGGTGTGCGTGACGGCCGTCGAGTCCCGACCCGCAGGGGTCGCCTTGACTCCGAGCCCAGGGGGCCAACGCCCGTTCGGGGCCCGTGTCAAGGCATTCGTGGCACTGACCAAGCCTCGGATCATCGAGCTGTTGCTGATCACCACTGTTCCGGTGATGTTCCTGGCCGCTCAGGGTGTACCCGACCTGTGGCTCGTGCTCACTACCACCATCGGCGGTTATCTGTCCGCCGGCGGTGCCAATGCACTGAACATGTACATCGACCGCGACATCGACGCGCTGATGGACCGTACGTCGCAGCGCCCGCTGGTCACCGGCATGGTGAGTCCGCGCGAGTGCCTGGCCTTCGGCATCACCCTCGCGGTGGTCTCGACGGTCTGGTTCGGGCTGCTGGTCAACTGGCTGTCGGCGGCGCTGTCGCTGGGCGCCCTGCTCTTCTACGTCGTGATCTACACGATGCTGCTGAAGCGCCGCACCGCGCAGAACATCGTCTGGGGCGGCATCGCGGGCTGCATGCCGGTCCTCATCGGCTGGTCCGCCGTGACGAACGAGATGTCCTGGGCCGCGGTGATCCTCTTCGCCGTCATCTTCTTCTGGACGCCGCCGCACTACTGGCCGCTGTCGATGAAGGTCAAGGACGACTACGCGCGCGTCGGCGTCCCCATGCTCCCGGTCATCGCGTCCAACCGGGTGGTCGCCCGCCAGATCGTCGCCTACAGCTGGGTGATGGTCGCCGTGTCGCTCCTCCTCACCCCGCTGGGCTACACCGGCTGGTTCTACACGGCCGTGGCGCTGCTGACCGGCGGCTTCTGGCTCTGGGAGGCGCACGGGCTGCTCAGCCGGGCCAAGGCCGGCGTGACGGGCGCGAAGCTCAAGGAGATGCGGCTGTTCCACTGGTCGATCACCTATGTGTCGCTGCTCTTCGTAGCCGTGGCGGTGGACCCCTTCCTGCGGTAGAACCCCTGCTCCGTCCGACGGGCGGGGAGCGTGGCACAAGCCACGCT